>DUOB01000026.1 GCA_012839035.1 Propionibacterium sp. | reverse complement strand
GTCGGGGACCTGCTGCGACCGGTGGAACTCCCGGCCGTCGACCTCCTGGCCGACGACTTCGTCACCATCCCGAAATACCAGGGCAAGACCAATGAGCAGTTCACACGGCTGCTGCTGAACGTGACCCGCGCCGCCGCACAGCTGCCCGAGGACCGCCCGATCACCGTGCTCGACCCGCTGTGCGGTCGCGGCACCACCCTGTCCGTGGCCTGGACGCTGGGCTTCAACGCCGCCGGTGTCGAAGTGGATGCCAAGGCCTTCGAGGCGATGGGCGCCTTCTGGAAAACCTGGCTGCGCCGCAAGCGCCTCAAGCACACCGCCGACATCACCCCCGTCCGGCGCGAGGGGAAGTCCATCGGTCGCCGTTTCGACGCCACCGCCCGCATTCCGTCCGCGGATTCGGCACCGACCCACGAGCTGACCGCCACCGTCTTCACCGGGGACACCCGGGACTCGGCGAAACTGTTCGGCAGGAAGAAGTTCGAGCTCATCGTCGCCGATGCCCCCTATGGCGTCGTCCACGGCTCACGGACCACCGGCAAGGGAGCCGCCGGCAAACGTGAGCGGTCACCGGCCGATCTCCTGGGCGAGGCGATCGGCGTTTGGGCCTCCCAGCTCGCCGTCGGCGGTGCACTCGGGCTGAGCTGGAACACCCTGGGGCTGTCCCGCGAAGATCTGAGCGCCATGGTCAGCGATGCGGGACTGACCGTTCTCTCCGACGGCCCGTGGCTCCGGTTCGGGCACCGCGTGGACTCCTCGATCCACCGGGACATCCTGGTCGCCCGCCGTCCCGGCCGGAGCACCGCTGCATAGACTGCCACCATGGCTGCTGCCCCGCGACTGTTGCTGTTGATGCGTCACGCCGACGCCGTCACATTCGCCCCCGGTCTCGGGGACAAGGATCGCCCACTCTCCGAGGCAGGTGAGGACCAGGCCCGGCGCGCGGGGGCGTACCTGTCGGAGAACGATCTCCTCCCCGACGAGACCCTCTGCTCCGACTCCGTGCGGACGCGGCAGACCGCCGGATTGTTGGGGCTGAGCTGTGCCACCCACCCGACGGAGGCGATCTACAACGCCGGCTCCGACACCATCCGGGACGTCATCGGCGAGGTGGCGGACGATGTTCGGGTCCTGCTCGTCGTAGGCCACGCGCCCGGCATCCCCACCCTCGCCCACGCGCTCGCGGACAAGGCGGAGTCCGACCCCACAGCGTTCGACGCCATCCGGTGGGGTTTTCCGACCGCCACCCTCGTCGGCATCAGGATCGGCGGGACGTGGGCGGATCCGGAGCCGGGCCCCGTGATCCTCGCGTTCCGCGGCTGACCCGCGGCGACCTTTCACACAATCATCACATTCCGGGCCGGTCCCTCTTCACACACGTGCGGTGAAGTGCATGGTGAGGAACCCCAGGACCCAGGAGTGAGTGTCATGAAGAAATCGATCGGACTCGCCGCCGCCGCGCTGACCGCACTGGCCGTGATTACGACGGTGCCGGCGTACGCCGGCCCACCCACCGACCGCCCCGCGCCCGGCACCGGCCCCCGGGCAACCACCGTCGCCACCGCGCCCCTGAGCGACGCGGAGAAGACCGATATCGCGCTGATGCGCGACGAGGAGCGGCTCGCCAAGGAGCTCTATGAAGCCTTCGGCGAGAAGTGGGCTGTCGATGCGTTCACCCGCATTGCCAGCAGCGAACAGCGGCATTTCGATGCGATGGGCACCATCATCACCCGCTATCGGCTCCCGGATCCAGCGGCGGACGCCGAGGTCGGCACCTATTCAAACCCCGAACTGCAGAAGCTGTGGGATGACTGGTATGCGCGCGGCATGGAGTCCAAGGAAGCCGCCATCGCGGTGGGTGTCGAGCTCGAGACCCGGGACATCGCCGACCTCAAGGCGGCCATCGAGACCTCGGACAACCCCGACCTCGACCGCGTCTACGCCAACCTCCTGAGGGGTTCGGAGAACCACCTCAAGGCGTTCGAGGCCCTCGCCCGGGGCGAGACCCGCGGACCCGGCCGGGACCGCGGACCCGGCGCCCGGCCGATGAAACACCAGAACTGCCCGAACCGCTGATCCCGGATCAGGCCAACGGCAGCGTCAACGTCAACGTGGCGCCCTTGCCCGGTCCCGGTGAATTGGCGGTGAGTTCACCGCCATGGGCCCGGACGATGTCACGGGCGATCGTGAGCCCGATGCCCGAACCCTCGGTGTCCCGGGCCCTGGGCGCACGATAGAAGCGCTCGAAGATCTTGGTCAGCTCATCGGGCGCAAGCCCCACCCCGTTGTCGGTCACGGTGAGTCGGGCAACGGGGTGACCACCTTCAGTCGTGCGGGCGATCCCGAGCAGCACCTCCCCATCCGTGCGCTCACGGGTCGCCCGCAGTGCGTTGCCCAGCAGGTTGCCCACAACCTGCCCGAGTCGGTCCGCATCCGCGTGGGCCATCAACTTGCCGGTCACCAGACTGTGCAGCCGCACCCCGGCCTCATCGAATTGCGGCTCGAACCGCTCGGCTGTCCTGCGCACCAGAGCTGCCAGGTCGACCTCGGCCATCTCCAACTCAAGCCGGCCCTCCTCGACCCGGGAGAGCGTCGACAAGTCATCGGCAAGGCGCCGGATCCGGCGTACCTCCGTGCTGATCCGACCCAACCGCTCGGCGTCCGGCACGAAGACGCCGTCGATCATCCCCTCCACATAGCCGTCGATGACGGTGAGGGGCGTACGCATCTCGTGGGCAACCTCGGAGATCAACCGCACCCGGCGGGCGTCCGTCGTGGCCAGTGCCCCGGCCAGGGCATTGACATCGTCCGCCAGCTCCGCCAACTCCGCGGTGCCCGGCCGTGCCACTTCCAGGCGATAGTCGCCGGCCGCCAATTGCCGGGTCGCGCGCTGCATGTCGCGCAAGGGTGCGAGCAGGCGCCAGGACAGCAGCAGGCCGAGGACGAGTGCCAGAAGAACGCCCGCGATCACTCCGATCAGCAGCGCCCGATCCACCGAGACGGCGACCAGCTGCCACATCTGGCCACCCGGCCCGGGCCCACCGCCGGGGCCCCGGCCCAACCCGACACCGTGGGAAGCCTGGTCATAGAGCCGTGGCAGCAGGAGCCGCACCAACAGGCCGGTGACGAGACCACCCACCAGCGCCACCGCGAGATGGCTGATGAACAACCGGATCGACAATCGCTTCATGACCGCTCCCCGACGAACTTGTATCCCACCCCCCGCACAGTACGGATGAACCGGGGGTCAGTCGCATCGTCGGACAGTTTGCGGCGCAGGTTGCGGATGTGCACATCCACCACCCGTTCGTCGCCGAAGAAGTCATAGCCCCAGACCTTCTCCAACAACTGAGCCCGGGAGAACACCCGGCCAGGGGCCTCGACCAGCGCGAGCAGCAGATCGAACTCCAGCGCCGACAGCTCGACCGCACGTCCGTCCACACTCAGCTCGCGCTCAGCCGGGCGTACGACCATCCCGACGAACCGCAACCCGTCCGACTCGGCCGGCGCCCGGTCCCGGCGCATGATCGCCTTCACCCGGGCGACGACCTCGCGGGGGCTGAACGGCTTGGTGACATAGTCGTCCGCCCCCACCGCGAGACTGACCAGCTTGTCGACCTCTTCGCTGCGGGCGGTGACCATCATGACGTACGCCCCCGCCCGCGCGGGGTCGGGCAGCGCGCGAAGTCGACGCAGCACCTCGATCCCGTCCGTGTCGGGCAGCCCGACGTCGAGCAGGATCATCTCCGGGGCCTCGGCATCAATCCGGGCCAGCGCACTCGCGGCAGTGTCCGCCTCCAGCACCGAGAACCCGTCGGCCTCCAGATAGGCCCTCAGCACTTCTCTGATCTGTGGCTGGTCGTCAACGACCAGCACCGTGGGACCCATCGCTCAGTCCCGTGCGCCGGCTCAGTCCTTGCCCATGGCCTCTTCCTCGGCCTCGACGATCGATCCGTCGGTGTTGAGATAGGTGTTGATCTCCTCGTTGAACTTCGGGCTGTTGCGGCGCAACCATTCGATGAGCATCGAGGCATGCTCGATCTCCTCATCGCGGTTGTGTTCGAGGATCTTTTTCAGCTCCGGGTCGGCGGCCTTCTCAGCACGCTGGTTGTACCAATCCACCGCCTCCAGCTCCTCCATCGTGGAGACAATTGCACGGTGCAGGTCGAGTGCCTCGTCGCTGAGATTTTCTTCGTGCAGACCTTCGCTGGCCATGTCACTCCTTCGCGCTCGATGTTGTTTCCCATCCAAACACAAGGGTCTGACAGGATCGGGCAGAGGGTTGATGGGGCCCGAGCGCCCCCGCGCAACGACAGGAGGAGCATGACCGGCAACGAACTCGGGGAGTTCCTGAAGGCCAGGCGGGCGATGGTCGCTCCCGACCCCGCGTTCCTGGGTGACCCGCGGGCACGTCGCGTACCCGGACTGCGCCGCGAAGAAGTGGCCCAGCTGTCCGGACTCAGCGCGGACTACTACACCCGCCTCGAACAAGGACGGCATCGTTCTCCCTCCGAGAACGTCCTCAACAGCCTCGCGGATGCCCTGGAGCTCGATTCCTCGGCACGGCAGCACCTCTTCGCACTCGCCCGGGCCGCGGTCGGCGCCAGCAGGCCGGACGCAACCCACCGCCTGGTCCAGCGCGTACGCCCCTCCCTGCACCAACTGCTGGACTCACTGCCCCACCTCCCGGCCTTCGTGCGCGGCCGCCGCACCGACGTGCTCGCCATGAACCCCATGGCCCGTTTCGTGCTGCACGACTTCATGGTCGAGCCAGTACGCCAACGGAATCTGTTGCGCTGGGCACTGCTCGATCCGGAGGCCCGGACCCGCTATCGGGACTGGGAGGCGACCGTGAGCTCCATGGTCGGAACCCTGCGGATGGATGCCGGACGGCACCCCGATGATCCACTGCTCAAGGAGCTCGTCGGAGATCTCGCCGTCCGCTCCGAGGAGTTCCGTGGCTGGTGGGCGGAACAGCGCGTGGTGGAGCGCACCGCGGGCGTCAAGCGGTTCAACCACCCGATGGTCGGGGAGCTGGACGTGGATTATGAGGCGCTCGATGTAGCGGGAGAGGAAGATCAGACGCTGTTTGTCTATACGACTCGGCCGGGGTCGGAATCCGAACGGAAGATGCGGCTCATCGCCGGCTGGGTCAACGAAAAGGCCCCCAACACACAGGATTCGGACACTGACGAGTCGGCAGGTGGGCAGGGTCTTCCCCAGGAGGCATCCGATCGGGAAGAGTGAGGTCATGTCGAACAATGAGCTCACTTTTCGCTTTCTGGCTGCCCCCACCGATATTGGCCTCCAGGGCAAAGTGCCCGGCGGGCGGGTGCTGGAGTGGATCGACAAGGCCGCCTATGGCATAGCGGTCGCATGGGCGAAGAAGCCCACCGTGACCGCCTATGTCGGGAACGTCGTCTTCAACCACGCCATCGCCAATGGCGAGCTGGTGGAAACGAATGCCCGGATCGTCCGCACCGGCCGGACCAGCATGACCATCCTCGTCACTGTGCGGGCCGGCTCCCCGCAGAGCACAGAAATGCACGAAGCCTGTCGATGCGCTCTCGTCTTCGTCGCCATTGACGAGAACGGGAAGAGCGTCGAGGTGCCCCCGTTCGTCCCCCAAACCGAACTCGACCAGAAGTTCTTCAACGACGCGGAAGAGCTCAACAAGTCCCGGCAGGAAATCGAGCAGCTGATGAGCCGCGCGTCGTACACCGACGCCGGCCAGGGCGAGCGCATCACCATGCGGTTCCTCGCCAAGCCCACCGACGTCAACTGGGGCGGCAAGGTCCACGGCGGCACGGTGATGGGCTGGATCGACGAGGCTGCCTATGCCTGTGCCCAGCGGTGGACCGGAGGTGAAGCGATCGCGGTGTACGCCGGCGGCGTCCGTTTCTATCGTCCGATGATCATCGGACACCTGGTGGAGATCGAGGCCCGCCTCCTGCACACCACCGAGAAGACCATGCACATCTCGGTGCACGTGCGCACGGGCGACCCCACGACCCGCCTCATGGAGCTCACCTGTCACTGCCTCATGGTGCTCGTCGGCCTCGACGACAAGGGTGAGCCCACCGACATCACGCAATGGCGCCCCACCATCGGTGAGGACATCGCACTGGACCGGCACGCACAGGATCTGCAGGAGGCCCGGCAGTCCCACGGTTACATGGACCTGTTTGTCGCACCGGCCGGGCTCGAATGACGCCGCACCACGCGATGCGCTGGCCGGTGCGGGTGCAGCGCTGGACCGCGACATCACTGGTCCATGGCGTCGATGCCGAGCGTGATGGTTTCAATGGCTTCGACCGCCTCGCGCGCTTCCTCGACCGCGGCACCGTCGGTGGCGAGTGCGGGTGGTTCTTGACGAGCGCCTGGTGCAGGAAGCCCCACGCGGTGACCTGGTCGCTGACGCAGGACCCACTTGCGGAGGACCTCAGGCGTCAACGGGCTGCTTCCTATCGGGCCGGTAGGCTCTGCGAGCATGCGAATCCTCGGGGTGTTGATGGCGTGCCTGCTGCTGGCGGGATGCTCTCCCGAGGCGGTGGAGGACCCCACCCCGCTCGACGGGTGTCAGCCGATCAGCGAGCACACGCAAGCCCGGATCCAGCAGCGGTGGGGCGAGCCAGCTGCCCATGGCGTTCAAGTGCAGGTGGGCGAGGGGATCAGCATCGGGGAGCGCTGGTGGGTTGTCGCGTACGAGGCCCCGAGCATGAATGAGTATGTGCTCACCAACTACCCGGGCCTTTCTCCCAGCCAGAGAGGTATTTGGTTCCGACTCAGCCACACCGGCTGGGATGGTGTGGAGTGGGACCGTGATCGCCTTGATCAAGGGGAAGCGGCACTCGCCAAGGCGTCTGAGTGTCTTCGAAGCGCCGCCGGTCAGACGTACGGTTGAGGGGCCACGGCTTGCCAGAACTCGGTGCCTGGTCCGTTGCTCCAGCGATAGACGATGTACATGCTCCCTGGGTGTGGCTTGCGGTCGATGGAGGGTGTTCCGTTCCAAGGCGGTAGTTGGGACGCCCCGCCGGCGAGATATAGATCGGACAGTCGGTGGTGTAGAATCCGCCGTTGAAGTCGCGTCCCACGAACCAGCCGTTCTCGTACAAGTACCAGTGGTTCAACCCGGATTTAACCCACACCTTGTTGTAGGAGCCGTCGATGATTCGGCGGATTTCTTTGATGTCGAAAGCGGATCGGGCGGGGAGTGTCTTGACGTAATGGCCTCGGGGCGGTGAGCGCTGTCATCTGTCGGGTGGTGCGGGCGCGCAGGTTTGCATAGGCCATTTCTGGTTCCTTTCGTTTGGGGGTTTATCCGGTGAATCCGATTGCTGCGTCTTGGGGGTATTCACCGGCTTTGATTCGCTCCCACAATCGGATGTCTTCTTGGCCGAGGGTCCATAGCGCGATGCCTTGGAGGCGGTAGTCGTGGGTGGCGATATCGGCCCAGCGGGCGCGGTAGTCGACGTCGGAGTATTACAAGATTCGGACGCCTTGGGCGTCGCAGGCGAAGATTCGTCCGAGCCACACGTCCACGTCGATCGGGCGTACGGTCACGATCGAGGTCTTGGTGGTGGCGAGCGGGCTGGGCGTGATGTGTCCATAGGTCCAGTCCAGGCTGATCGCCTGGGTGCGGGTCGAGGATTCTTCGACGTCGGTGATGGGCCGGAACCGGCCGGCGGCGTCCCAAACCACACCAGTGCGGCGGATCCGGCCGACTGTCCATGTTTGGCTGTCGATCTCGATCTCGACGGCTTCGCGTGGCTGGTACCACCAGCCGTCGCCCAGGCGCAGGTGGTCGAACCAGGCGTCATCGCTGGCCCATGCCCCGGCTGTGCCGTGTCCGTCACCGGCGGGGACGGTGGCCTGCAGGCGTAGCGGCACCGATGTCTCGGAGCGTGCGGCGTACGCCCGGGCGTGCCCGTCCCGGATCCGCAGCCCGACCACGGCCAGTGCGCGGCCGGGGACTGTGCTGGTTCCGAGTGCGGGTGCCGTCGCGGTGGCGATGGTCGCTCCGTTGTTGGTGATGCGCAGGGCCCCGGTGTCGTTGATTTCTGCGCGTACGTTCCCGACCTGCACCCCCCACCAGCCCGCGGCCGGGAGTTGGGCGCGGGCCTGCATGTGCAAGGCTTGGCCGCCGAAGTTGTGGCCGACGCTCAGGGTGCCACCGGTGGTGCGGTATTGCCCGTAAGGGCGGGTCGAGGCCGAGTCGGGATCGTGCCAGTGGCTCCAAGCCCCGGCCCTGCTGGAGAGCGTGGTGAGCTGGTAGTCGTCGCGGGCGTCGTCGTCGAGGATGGTGGCGCTGTCGGGGGCGCGCTGGCCGACGGATGCTCGAGGCGATCGCGGCGGCGATGGTCGCTGCTGAACAGGCTGAGGGCGAGTGATCCATGGGTTGGCCGCGGTTGCCGATCGGCGGCTGGGGTGAGATCACCTACGCCGCGACGGCGGGAGGAAGCGGGTCGCACGGGCGCGGTTCCGTGGCACGGATGGTGTGACGCGGACCTATCGTCGGGTCGGGGCGTCGAACACCGCGGCCAGGAATGCGCTGATCTCGGCGTTTCATGGCATGGCGGAGGCCGGCTCGGGTGCGGTGCTATCAGGGAGCATGCTGGTGGTTGATCTCGCGCAAGCATGGCTCGAAGAGTCGCGGGATCGGCTGGCTGATCAGACCAGGCTTCGGTATTGGCGAGATCATCCAGGGCCCGCTCAGAGCACGGTTTGCCCAAGTCACGGTGGCCGAGTGCACGGTGACACAGGTCGATCGTGTAGTGAAGGCCATCGCAGCAGGGCACGGGCCCGGGACAGCCAGGCTGGCCAGGAGCGTGCTGAAGAGTGCGTTGGGGATGGCGGTCCGGCACGGGCTCCTCATACAGAACCCGGTCCGGGACATCGCACCCATCGCCGCGGCGGCCCCGGATGGTGACGATCCGGGGGTGCGGGTGCTGACCCCGGCCGAGGTCGGGTTGTTTCGGGCAGCGGCGATCGCGTGGGAGCACGGGCAGGCGTTCAAAGACCTGCCGGCGGCGGCCCAGCCGGGAAGCCGCCGAAGATCGGACATCGCGGACGTGATCGATGTGTTGTTGGGGACGGGGATGCGGATCGGGGAGGTGCTCGCGTTGCGCTGGCAGGACCTGGACCTGGCCGAGGGCGCCGCGGTCCTGACCGGCACGATCGTGGCCTCCGAGGGTGGGCTCAAGCGGCAGCCGCACACGAAGTCGAAGCAGGCCCGCGGGCTGCGGATGCCGGGCTTCTTGGTCGCGACGCTGCTGCGGCGCCGCACCGAGCTGGTCGCCGACAGCACGCTCGGACTGGTGTTCCCGTCCCGGACTGGTGGCCCGCGGGACCCCAGCAATGTGCGGTCGGTGATCCGGCGGATCCGGGCCGGGATCGGGCTGGAGTGGGTGACTCCGCACACGTTCCGGCGGACGATCGCGACGGCGATCCCGGAGCTGTCGGATGCGGCGCTGCAGCTCGGGCATGCCGGCACGAGGGTCACCCAGAAGCACTATCGGGCGCGGGACCTGTCCGGGCCGGACGTCGCGGCCATCTTGAATGCGTACGCCCGTGGTGAGCAGATGGAGAGCCCTGGAACGCAGAAATGAGGGCCTCCCCCAGCGCATGCGCCGAGGGAGGCCCTCATTTCAATCCGTGCCGTTTTCAGCCCCAAACGCGAATTGTCTACTTTGGACGGTGCCGTGTCCGGGGTGTTTTGGCTTGTCAGGCCCGGGTTGTGGAGCCGCCTGGGGGAGTCGAACCCCCGACCTACTCATTACGAGTGAGTTGCTCTGCCTACTGAGCTAAGGCGGCGTGGTCGGCGCGCCGACCAGTTGCACACTATAGCGACCTGCGGGCTGGAGCCACAAACTCAATTCGGGTTGACACCCGCGACTCGCCGGTGACGGAATCGATCGCGAATGCTGTCGATCCCAGCACTCGGTCCCCTGTCCTTCCATCTCAGAGACGGCTTCTCGATGAGATGGAAACTCACCGCGGCGACCGGCACGACGATGGCGAAGGTCAGCAGCACGAATGGCACATAGCCCCAATCCGGTACGCCCAAAGATGTCAACGCCATCGCAGTCGGCCAAGCATAGATATAGATCGAATAGGACAGGTCGGTCTTGGCACCGACCTTGTGGCAGCTCTTGGGTAGGACGACCCCGGCCCACAGGACCAGATAGGCCAACCCAACGCGACCAACGGAGGAGAATCCCGCCGTCATCAAGGAGGCAACCACCACCAAGCCGGCAACAGTGGCCCATCTCCAGTTGATGCGAATGTGATGGGCATAGAGACGAAAGCTGGCTCCGATCAGGAAGACGCACACCAGAGAAAGGATTCGGGACTGAGGCGTCGTCCACCCCACCCCGGGGACGTGGTCGGTGACCACGGCGCTCACCATCAAACCGATCGCGAGG
>DUOB01000025.1 GCA_012839035.1 Propionibacterium sp. | reverse complement strand
CGCGCCGGCGAGGCCGGCCCGAGGGTGGATCCGCTTGTCACCGGGTCATTCTCCCCCACCGCTCACGGCGCTGAGAGCCTGGTCCAAGTCGGCAACGATGTCGTCGATGTGTTCGATGCCGATCGACAGGCGGACCATGTCACCCGGCACACCCGCCGCCACGAGCTCCTCGTCCGTGAGCTGGCTGTGGGTCGTCGACGCACTGTGGATGGCCAGAGACTTTGCGTCGCCGATGTTGGCCACGTGGGAGAACAGCTCGAGAGCCTCGACAAACTTCGAGCCGGCCTCGCGCCCGGCCACGAGCCCGAAGGACACCAGGCCGCCATAGCCGTATCCGGTGAAGACGCGGTCCGCCACCTCCCGATAGGGGTTGCCCTCGAGCCCTGGGTAGTTGACGTAGCCAACAGCCGGGTGATCGGCCAGGTATTCCGCCACCTTGAGGGCGTTCTCGCAATGGCGCTCCATGCGGACGTGCAACGACTCGAGGCCTTGGAGGAACAGCCAGGAGTTCATGGGAGCCAGCGTCGCTCCGGTGTTGCGCAGCAGGACGGTGCGGGCGCGGATGATGTACGCCAGATTCCCCACCGCCTCGGTCCACACGACACCGTGATAGGCCCCGTCCGGCTGGCTGAGCCCCGGGAACCGCTCGGCATGGGCCCCCCAATCGAACGTGCCTGCATCCACGATCACCCCACCGATCGACGTGCCGTGTCCGCCCATGTATTTGGTCGCGGCGTGCACCACGACGTCCGCTCCGTGCTCGAACGGCCGGCAGAGGAAGGGGGTCGTCGCGGTGTTGTCCACGATGAACGGCAGGCCCTGGGCGTGTGCAGCCTCGGACCAGGCGGCCAGGTCGATGACGTTGACCTTCGGATTGCAGAGCGTCTCGCCGAAGACCAGCTTGGTTTCGTCGTCGACGTGCTTCGCGAGGTCCTCGGGCTTCTCCGGGTCCACGAACCGGACCTCGATGCCGTATTGCGGCAGCGTGTGCGCGAAGAGTGCATAGGTGCCGCCATAGAGGGTGGACAACGCGATGATGTTGTCGCCGGCATAGGTCAGGTTGAGCACCGAATAGGTGACCGCGGCGGCGCCGGAGGCCGTGGACAGGGCCCCGACCCCGCCCTCCAGAGCGGCCACGCGGGCCTCGAAGACCCCCGAGGTCGGGTTCATGATGCGGGAATAGATATTGCCGGGCGTGCGCAGGGCGAATAGGTCCGCTGCGTGCTCGGCACTGTCGAACGTGTAGGACGTCGTCTGATAGATCGGCACCGCAAGCGCGTTGGTGGCGCTGTCGGACTCCTGGCCGGCGTGCACGGCCAAGGTTTCGTGGCGATAGGACATGGGGAGCAACCTAGTCACCCGCGCCAATGGTTGCCAGACTCCCGGGCCCGCGCCTCGCGTTCGAGCACGGAAACCGGCCGCGCCCAGCGCTCCTCCGCAGTGTCAATGGGGCCTCTCCGGGGTCGGCTCGGGTCTGGTCGGGCGGCCTCGGACTTGAAGGGGAAGCGGCCCAGCACCTCATAGCGCGAACGTTTCCGCTGTCCTTGGCGCAGGTGGGATCGGATCAGGGTGAGTTCGGTGGCCTCCCAGTCGAAGGCTCCGAACGAGTCGAGTACGCCCAGCCAGCGCGTCCCGTCGAATCGCGTCCGGGTGCGGGCCAGCGTCACGTGCGGCACGAACCGCGCACCGTCCGGCGGCGCCCCGACCGTGCTCGCGAGGGCCCGCCCGGTCTTGCTCAACGCCGCCAGGGTCTCCTGTCCCGTCGTCACGCCGAGATAGAACACCTTGGCCTGGAAGGGATCGGGAAAGCACCCGCCTCCGGCGAGACGGACGGCAAAGCGCTGCGTACGGGCAGCCAACGCCCCCAAACCCTCCAACAGCGGATCCAGGCTGCGATCGGGCAGATCCTCGATGAACAGCGTGGTGATGTGCCAGTGCTCGGGCCACACCCACGACAGCCTCCGGTCGGCCTCCCGACGCGGGGCGATGTAGTCCTCCATTTCCTCGATAACGTGTGGCGGCGGGACCACCGCCGCGAAAGTACGTCCGGTCATGCTTCGATGATGCCGTGAAACTCCCGGTGTTGCCTCCTGTGAAGCCGATGCTCGCCAAGTCCGTGGCCACAATCCCGCCCGGCCAGCTCTATGAGCCGAAGTGGGACGGTTTCCGTTCGATCGTGTTCGTCGATGGCGAGGACGTGGTCCTGGGCAGTCGCAACGAGCGGCCACTGACGCGCTATTTCCCGGAGTTGGTCGCGGAGTTCGGCGCGCAGCTCGGGGTCCCGTGTGTGCTGGATGGGGAAATCATTGTCCCGGGCCCCGGACGCCGACGTCTGGAGTTCGAGATGCTGCAGCAACGCATTCATCCGGCGGAGAGCCGGGTGCGGTTGCTGTCGGAGGAGACGCCGGCGGAGTACGTCGCGTTCGATCTCCTCGCCCTCGGCGACGAAGACCTCCGGGACCGGCCGCTGTCCGAGCGCCGTGAGCTCCTTGCGGGGCTCTTCGCCGGCGTACGCGCACCGCTGCACCTCACCCCGCTCACCGACGACGTCGAGGTCGCGCGGCGTTGGTTCACCGAATGGGAGGGAGCCGGACTCGACGGCATCATCGCCAAGGCGCCGGGGCTCGCGTACCAACCCGACAAGCGCGTGATGAGCAAGATCAAGCACGCCCGCACGGCTGACTGTGTCGTCGCCGGTTATCGCCCCCACAAGAACGATGCCGAGGCGATCGGGTCGCTGCTGCTGGGGCTCTACGACCAGGGCACTTTGGCCTCCGTCGGCGTGATCGGCGCGTTCCCGATGAAGCGGCGCAAGGAGATGTACGCCGCCCTCCAGCCCCTCGTGACCGAGCTCAGCGATCACCCCTGGTCGTGGGCAGCGGAGACGACCCAGCACGACGGGGCCCGTTCCCCACGGAAGTCGGAGATGTCCCGCTGGAATGCCGGCAAGGATCTGAGCTTCGTGCCGCTGCGCCCGGACCTGGTGGTGGAAGTGAAATACGACTATCTCGAGGGCTCACGCTTCCGGCACACCGGACAATTCGCCCGGTGGCGACCGGATCGGGATCCGGAATCATGCACGTTCGATCAACTCGAAACGGTGGCGGCGTTCGATCTCAACGAAATCCTGCCGGGCAACCGGGACTGAACGGACCAATCGGGGCTGAACGCAAAACAGGTGTGGCCCCGGCATATCGCCCGGGGCCACACCTTCATCTGCTGAGCAAAGCTTCGACTCAGCTCGATGAGTCAGTTCTTGCGACGAGCGCGGTTGAGGCCGTAGCCCGCAGCGCCCAGGAGGCCTGCGCCCGCCACGCCCAGGAAGATCAAACCGCTCGGGTCCGCGACACCGCCGGAGTTGACCCGCTCCGGGTGCTCAGGAGTTTCCGCGGCCGAAGGGTCGGCGCTGGGATCGGTCACCGGGGTGCTCGGCTCGGCGCTCGGATCGGTCACCGGGGTGCTCGGCTCGGCGCTCGGATCGGTCACCGGGGTGCTCGGCTCGGCACTGGGATCGGTCACCGGGGTGCTCGGCTCGGCGCTGGGCTCCGGGGCCTCACCGTTGCCCGGCTCCGGGGTCTCACCGTTGTCGCCCTCGTCGCCGTCGTCTCCCGGCTCACAGTTGTTCATCCAAAAGACCTTGGACTGGAGATCCTGGCCGTTCTCATCCTGAGCGGTCACCTTGAGGTGAAGGGCGGGCTTTCCCTCAATCGGCACGACGAAGAAGGTCTGGCTGGCGTTGAGCTCGTTGTCCTTCTTGTCCTGCTTCAGCGTGATCTTGGTGTCGGGCGTCATCTTGACCGGCCCGCTCTCCGTGCTGCCCTGGTGCTCCATCTTGATGTTGACCGTGTGTCCGTCGCCGACCTCATAGAAGCCACGGAGCTCCACGACGACCGCGCAGCCCTCGATCTGTGGATTGTTGTCGGGGGTCGGGGTGTCGGTGTGGGGCTGCTGAACCTTCACGGTGCCGCCCTTGATCGCATATGCGGGCAGCGAGGAAGCAGCGGAGAAGAGAAGGAGTGATGATCCGACTGCTGCTGCAGCGAGTCGGCGCGCAGTGGTGCGGGTAACAGACATTGTGGATCTCCATCGCATCGGGGAAGGAATGTGGGAGGCCTTTGCGATGTCGAGTCTCACGGCTTGGCGCCGGAACAGCACGCGCCCACGCGGCGCGTCATCAAAATGATACTAAACAACAGCCGTCTGAGACGGTCCGCTCATGCCATCAGCTCGTCCCGGCCGAGGGCGGAGAGAGTCGCCTCCGTGAGTCGAGCGAGGTGCCGCACCAGCTGCGCACGAGCCCCGGTCCAGTCGCCGGTGGCCAACGCGTCGTGGATGGCCTGGTGATCGCTTTGACAAGCACCGTGGTCGAGGAGTTGGAATTCCGGGTCCTGAGGAGTCCCGTCGACCTCTTCACCGTGCATCTCGATGAGCGTCTGCGTGAAGAGCGCCAGGGGTGCATTGGCAGCACGTCGAGCCAGGACCACGTGGAAACCGTGTCCGAGCGGCTGGGCATCGGACGGGGCCCCTTCGAGCTGGATCGCGGCCAGCAGCTGGCCACTCACGCCAGGACCGCCGGCCCGTTCGGCCAGCAGGTCGAAGCACGTGAGCTCCAACGCCGCGCGTGCAGCCACGAGGCTCGCGAGATCGAGTCGCTGGTACTGCAGCAGCAGTGAGGCCGAGCGGCGGACAGCGTGGGCGCTGGGCGCATCGACGACGAGGCCTCCGCCCGGACCACGGCGCATCCGCGCCGTTCCGTGATGTTCCAACAGGCGCACCGCTTCACGCAGGACGCCCCGGCTGGCACCGTACTCCGCCATCAGCGACTGCTCCGAACCGATCAGGTGACCCACCGGCCACCCCAGCTCCACGATGCGATCCTCGATGGCCCTCGCGACGGACTCCGCACGCTTCTGGCTGCCGCTCTGGCTCGCAAAGCTCATTCGGTGCTCCTCG
This sequence comes from Propionibacterium sp., assembly GCA_012839035.1. Lineage (GTDB taxonomy): Bacteria > Actinomycetota > Actinomycetes > Propionibacteriales > Propionibacteriaceae > Enemella. The sequence goes on along the minus strand of DUOB01000025.1, from coordinate 25,550 downwards.
CATCTTGCTTGTCGACCCCTCGTCGATAGGAAGAGGATCCCGCACTCGGTCCCCATAGTCCCCATGAGGGACCGTCAGATGGGACATGCTGTCTTGAGGCACAGCCAATGCTGTCCCTTGCCGCCCAAGCTGTGGCAACCCCCGTGCCCCCGACCGTTCCACCTCAATGGCCCGCCGACTAGCATCGGAGTCAGGAGTTATCGAGACAAAGGACGTATCGACATGGCCGAACGGGTCACTGCGACCGAGCGCTTGCGGAAGGGCATCGACGAATTCTTCGGGTCGAGTGGAGTTGGTCTGGAAGAAGTTGTCAACACCAAGGCGTTCGGCGATGTCCTGGCGCAGCTCACCGGCAACTTGGTCGCGATCAGCCGCATCGGGGGCGAGACGCTGGACCTGCTGATTCGCAATGCCCGCTTGGCCGGGCGACGTGATGTGTCCGAACTGGGCCGCCAGCTCGCACGCAATGAGGACAAGCTGGAGGAAGTCCTGGCCCTCGTCGAGGAATTGCAGTCGGAACTCAAGGCAGAGCGCGCCAAGAACGCAGAGAACGCAAAGAATGCCGAGACCGCCCATGAGGCATCTGTCGAAACCGGGCCCGCAGCCCGCAAGTCCACTGTCCGCAAGCCCGCCGCCAACCAGGAGTGACCATGGTTGCTGACGGTCTCAAGGGAGCGCTGCGCGGTGCCGTGCGACTGCCGGGCCAGCTGCTGGAGTTTTCCAACATCATGCTGACCACGGAGGATGCCCGGGTCGGCGCCACCCCCAAGGAAGTCGTCTGGACCTATCGCAAGACGACGCTGTACCGCTATCGCTCGACCAATCGGCGCCATCCGGTGCCGATCCTGCTGGTGTTTGCATTGATCAACCGACCCGACATCTTTGATCTGCGACCCGGGAACTCCTTTGTCGAATACCTGCTGGAGCAGGGATTCGACGTCTATCTCGTTGACTGGGGAGTCGCCGGGGACGAGGAAAGCGAGATGGGCTTGGACGACTATGCCCTCGACCATCTCCCTGCTGCGATCCGCGAAGTACGCCGTCGCAGCGGGGCCGAGGAGATCACGATGGTCGGCTGGTGCATGGGCGCTGCGCTGAGCGGCATCTACCTGGCGTTGACACCGGACGCCCCAGTGCGCAACTGGGTGCCCCTGACCATGCCGCTGGACACCGAGAACAGCACTTATCAAACCTGGATGGGACGCGAGACCTTCGATGTGGAGCAGTTGGCCACCAGCATCCCGTCACTGCCGGGTTGGGCCGTCAACACGGCCAACAAGCTGCTCAAACCGGTGCCCAACTTCCTGGGCACCCCAGTCCGTCTGTGGAATCAGGTCCAGGACGGCACTGTCAACAAGACCAGCCACCAAGCGATGGCGAAATGGGTCGCGGACAACCCTCCATTTCCGGCGAAGGCCTTCGCGGAATGGGTCACTGCGCTCTTCAAGGAGAATGCCCTGGTCAAGGGTGAAATGGTCATGCGGGGTCAGCGCGTCGATCTCGGAAAGATTCAGCAGTCCGTGCTGATCGTCACTGCGTCGATGGACCACATCGCACCACGCGAAGGCACTCTCCCCCTGCTGGATCTGCTCGGCTCGGACGACGTGGTGCACATGGATCGCGTGGGTGGTCACATCGGGCTCATGGCCGGCTCCAAGGCCAAGCGCGAGATCTGGCCCGAGATCGTCGAATGGCTCGAGCCGCGCAGCCAGGAGCAACCACCACCCAAATCCGGCACAGCGACCCCCAGGTCGCCCAGCGCTGGCTAGCATTGACAGTGAACCCGAACGACACCTGAAGGAACGAATTATGACTGAGAACACCCAGAGGGCCGCCCAGGAAGCCATGCAGACCGCTGAGGCCACCATCGCCCGGATCCGTGAGTTCAACGAGAAGCTCATCGAGACCGCCAAGGCGTCCGGCAACGTTGCGCTCGACAGCTACGAGAAGGCGCTGCGCAGCATGCTCGACTTCCAGAAGGAGATGGCCAACGCCAGCCAGGTCGAGTGGCTGAACACCCTCGCCTCCACCCAGGTCCAGTTCGTCCAGGACCTCAGCGACGCCTACACCAAGGCTGCCCGCGAACTCCTTCGCTGACGTTCACCAGCACCTGCTCAAGGCCCCGCCGCACGACGGGGCCTTTTGCTTGCCCTGACGAGAAGGCGGTTCACCGAACACCGCCCGCCCCCGGCGGGTTGCTAATCGGACGCTGCCTTGTCATCCGCAGCGGCAGTGCCGGCCGTGTCCTCCGCTGAGCTCCCTGCTGTGCCGAGGCTCATGGCCCGGTTGACAACCATGAAAGAACGGTAGAGGCCCAGGAGACAGTCACGCTGCGACCGGCTCAACTCCGGTGCGCGTTCGATGGCCTTGGTCAGTTCCGATGTTCCCCCGCCAACCCGGTCAACACCCGAGCGCTCATAGAGCTCGTCAACGGTGATGCCCAGAGTCGTGGCGATAGCTGTTGTCACTGCTTCCGATGGCGCCCGCAACCCGCGTTCGATCTGGGACAGATACGGGTTGGAGATGCCGACCATCTTCGACATCTGGCGCATCGACATCTGCGAGAGTTCCCGCTGCCGGCGGATAAACGCCCCCAGCATGGACCGCGGTGCCGTGTTGCTCATTTCTTTACCCTACGTCAGGCGTGCCTGATGTCCGCTGAATGGCATTGTGATGGAATTCTCGTCAGGACTTGGCAGGCGATGAGCCGACCTCAGTTCAGTTCGCCCAGCCCGGGCAGACCGAGGGCAGCGGCATGTTCCTCAACCCACAGGGTGAGCGCTGCGATCATGCGATGGCTGCTGGGATTGTGCCGCTTCTCGGGGACGGCCCCGACGACTTCTCCGTCGGGCGCAAAGATCATGGCCTGTTCCGCGAACTCCTCGTGAACGATCCGCCACCCCGATTCGTGCTCACAGATCAATGACCACACGGTTGGCCCGGCGAGCAGCACATTGCGAGCTGACTCGTGCCGAACGGTCCAGGGCCCCCCGGCACTGGTCGAGAACGATTGACTCATCGGCCCTCCTTGCTCTTCAGGCGCTGCCACCAGCGTAATGGCGAAGTGCCGGGGATATTCGGGACCTGCCCCTTGCGCACTTTTGTCGACATATATATTTTCTTTCACGGCCGTGGACACGGCTGGTCACGCTGAAGCACGCAGAAGGCGAGGCAGGAGCAGAAATGACCAACAATCCCTATACCTCTGAGCGAGATATGAAGGGCCGCACGGCGGAACAAGCCGGTGAGGTCAAGGACCATGCGCTTCAAGAGGCAACCGACGTCAAGGATCACGCCACCGGCGCCGCGCGCGATGTCGCACAGACGGCAGGAACCGAGGCCAAGGCAGTCGCGCGCGACGCCCGCCGCGAGTTTCGTGGGCTGGTTGACGATGGGTTGAACGAACTGAACACCCAGTTGGGCACGGGCCAGAACCGACTGGCGAGCGAACTCCGCGAAGTCGTCACTGAACTCGGCGAGATGGTCCAGGGCAGTCAGCATTCCGGCTATGCCACCCAGGCAGCTCGAGAGCTGTCCGACCGTGGAGAGCGCTTGGTGGGCTGGCTCGACACGCACGAGCCGAGGGACGCACTCAACGAGGTCCGGCGCTATGCGGCGAGGAATCCGTGGACCTTCCTCGCCCTGGCCGCTGGTGCAGGCCTCCTCGTCGGCCGCCTCGCCCGCGGTCTGCGGGACGACAGCGCAAACGACGAGCCCTACCCCGGATACGACAGTCGACGCGGATACACACGCGAACCAGCGGTTGGCCTCGGGTACGCCGAACCGCCCGCAGGTTCGAGCTGGTCTCCCCAGATCGCCGGAGACCCCCAGCCCTACGGTGCCGACCCTGCCGGTGCAGGTGTCGGTCGCGCCCCCGGCTCTGCGGGCACCACGCCCGGTTACCCCGGCGTGTCCGACCCCGGGGCCTATCGGCCGGGGGCTCCCGGGCAGCCCTATGAAGCCCAATTCGGGGAGCGCCAGTTCGGGGATCCGGGTGAACGTCGATGACTGATCGCTATGACAGCACGGACCCGATGGGTACGCAGCAGCCGCAACGAGTCCCCGCGGTGGGGTCCCATGAAGGTGACGACATCCATTTGTCACAGGGCCGGTCGGTCGAGCGGCAGTTGGCGGGCGATGAACGGTCGATCGGGGAGATCTTCTCCGACCTGACCGCACACCTCTCCACCCTGATGCGCCAGGAAGTCGCGCTCGCCAAGGCAGAGGTGCGAGAAACTGCCACCACCGCGGGCAAGGGCGCCGGCCTGCTGGCCGGAGCGGGAGTCGCCGGCCACATGGTGCTCATGTTTCTGTCGCTCGGGCTGTGGTGGCTTGTCGCTCACCTCCTCGATTCGACCGAACCGAGATTCGGCTGGGCGTTCGTGATCGTGGCCGTGATCTGGGCGGTGATCGCGGGCATTCTCGCCGCTGTCGGCAAGTCGTCACTCAACAAGGTCGAGGGCGTCCCTCGAACCACCGAAACCGTTGGCCAGATCCCGAATGCCCTCAAGGGCGAGGAGGCGAAGAACCGATGACCACTCACAACGATCCCGACGACATTCGTCGCGATATCGAGCGCACGCGCGCACACCTCAGCCAGGACGTCAATGCTCTCGCAGATGAAGCCAAGCCCGGCAACGTCATGCGTCGCCAAGTAGAGGGCGTCAAGGAGAGCGCTCAGGGTCTTAAGGAACGCGTCTTCGGCTCACCGGAAGAGGATGTCTACGGCTACCCCGACCCAGCGAACCCTTCGGCGAGGGACCGCGCCCAACAGTTCGGTGCGGACGCTCGGCAGACGGTCGAGGACGCACCGCGGCGGATCAGGCGCCGCACGCGGGGCAATCCGTTGGCGGCCGGACTCATCGCCTTCGGCGCCGGTGCCCTGCTCGGCAGCCTGATTCCCGCCTCGCGCCGCGAGCAGCAGGTCGCTGCCGACCTGAAGGACCGGGCACAGCCAGCGGTGGACGCCGTCCAGACGGCAGCAAAGGAAGCGGCCGAGCACCTCAAGCCCGGCGCACAGCAGGCAGTCGACAACGTCAAGGAGTCAGCAGCGCAGTCGGCCCAATTCGTGGCCGATGAGGGCCGCGCACACGGAGAGGAGGTCCGCGACCACGCCACGGCCTCCGCCCAGGACGTTCGCAGTCACGGTCAGGACGCGGCGCAGCAGGTCCGGAACGAAGGTCACAAGCCGTCGGACCCCCAGCGCGATCCCTTGGGCCGTGATCCGATCGGTGCCGACCCGGAGCTTGTCGATCCCGAGCCCGGCGATCCTGTCGCGATCGACCCCGAAGGGCGGCCGACAACCCCCGGCATCAGCGATCAGGGGCAGTGGCCGAAAGGTCCGGATTCGACCGCGCGCTGATCCAGTCGGAAAAGCGGACATATCCACCCAGGGCAGACGCGGTGGCATGATGGCAGTGTCGCAGCTCACCCCAACAGGAGGTTTCGCATGGCCAAGAACCCGTTCATGAGCGCCTATCTGAGTTCGTGGAACAAGATGGCCAATACCGCTCGCGGTTCAATGACTGCGGCCATGAAGGCCGAACAGAAGAAGGCGAGCAAACAGATGATGGATGCTTGGTTCGATGCATTCACTCCCCCGTCGGCCAAGAAATCAACGAGGAAGAAGTCGACGGCCAAGCGCAAGCCATCCACGTCGAGGAGTCGGCGTACTCGCTGATCCCACGACAGGAAAACAGCCCGGTGCTCACGTTGGCACCGGGCTGTTCACTGTTCTGGCTCAGTCGCGGCCCAGGCGGGCGGAGAAGCTGGCAGCGCCACCGGACGCGCGTCCGTTCTGTCCCCGACGCTGTCCAGCTCTGGCGCCCCCGTTGGCCGGCTTGGCGCCCCTGTTGTTGCCACTGCGGGCCGGCTTCCCGCCTCGCGAGCCGCTCGGCGATTGAGCGCCGGTGCGCCCCGAGCCCGACCGTCCCCGACCGCGACCACCGTTGTCGCGATGGCCTCCGCCCGCGTTGCGGCTGTCTGAACCAGGTGCCTGCGGGGCCTTCGCAATCCGGCCGCCGGGGAACGTACGCTCCCCCGGCGCGAGCGCCTGGAGCACGGGATGTCCGGCCTTCGCCACCGTCGTCGTGGGACGGATGCCGGCCTTGCGCATCAGATCGTGCACATCCCGGCGCTGCTCATCGGTCATGAGCGTGACGACGGTGCCGGATGCCCCGGCTCGGGCCGTACGCCCGGACCGGTGCAGATAAGCCTTGTGTTCGGCCGGCGGATCGGCATGGACGACCAGAGCCACGTCATCGACGTGGATGCCGCGGGCGGCAATGTCGGTGGCCACCAGGGTCGCGACCTCGCCGGAGTGGAAGGCATCCATCATGCGCGTACGGGCATTCTGACTGAGGTTGCCGTGAAGCTCGACCGCCGGCACCCCTGCGCCGTTGAGCTTGCGGGTCAGGGACTTCGCCCGATATTTGGTCCGGGTGAAAATGACGGTCCGCCCCGGGGCCGCAGCGAGATCCAGCAACACCTCGCGGTGCGCGTCCTTGGTGACGTGGAGGATGTGGTGGTCCATCGCGGCGACCGGGGACTGGGCCGAATCGGCCTCGTGAATCACTGCGCGGTGCAGATAGCGGGCCACCAGTGTCTGCACAGCCTTGTCCAGGGTGGCGGAGAAGAGCATCCGCTGTCCGGACTTGGGAGTCCGGTCCAGCAGACGCCGGACCGCGGGCAGGAAGCCCAGGTCAGCCATGTGGTCGGCCTCGTCGAGGACGGTGACCTCGATCGAGTCGAGACTGACGTGTCCCTGCCCAATCAGATCTTCGAGACGGCCGGGGCAGGCGACGATCACGTCGACGCCCTTCCGGAGGGCCGTCACCTGGGGGTTCTGGCCCACGCCACCGAAAATCGTGCGACTGTTCAGCCCGGCGGCAGCCGCGAGAGGCTGGAGGGCCTCGTCGATCTGCACAGCCAGTTCGCGTGTCGGCGCGAGGACGAGTGCGCGCGGGCGTTTGGGCGTACGCCGCCCACCGCTCAGCCGGGCAACGATCGGCAGCAGGAAGGCATAAGTCTTGCCGGACCCGGTGCGGCCCCGGCCGAGGACATCCCGGCCGGCGAGGGAATCCGGCAGTGTCGCCTTCTGGATCGGGGTAGGAGAAGTAATGCCTCGTTCGTTGAGAACAGCGACGAGGGACGCGGGCACGCCAAGCGGCCCGAAGGTGTCGGAAGACAAGAGGAAGCTCCAATGGTGGCGTCAGGTTCTGCTCGACGCGGGAACACCGCGGCGCATGGACACCGAATGAAAGAAAGAAAGGCCCGCTGCAGAACATCCCAGGCGACGCCACCCTAGCGCGTTGTTATCGCCCTCCCCGCATGCCGTGCCGTCTGGCACGCCACGCCTGTCGGTCAGGGTTCGATCGAGATCTGATAGATCCACGTCGAGGCGCTGCTGTCGTCCTTGACCTCACCCCAGCCCTCACAGTCGGGATGCATGCCGAGCTTCTTGATGAGTGCGGTGACGACGTCGTCGACGGGAGTCTCGGCGGGTGCGGTCGCTTCCAGGTGCTGGGTTCCGTCGCGCTGACGTGATTTGGCGATGATTTTGACGTCCATCCTGGTGATTCTAGGAGGCGCGCCGCGCTTCCGCCGGTTGGCCGTTGAGATTTGTGGCACCCAAACCCCACCCCTCCCCCTATGTTAGGTATGGTTGTTGCTGCGGGTCTTCATGGCCCTCAGGACTCGATGGACCGGGTCTGGCAAACCAAGTTCGCAAATGAAAGGGCGAAACCGAATGCGTGCCACTCTCCTTGCCTGGATCCGCCGTACTTCCTCCAAGCGCTGGTGGGCTGCCAAGCTCGCAAAGCGGTTTCCCGTCGTCGATGTGATACGCGAGGATCGCCACGTCAACGGCGGTTTGACCCAGCCAGGCTGCCAGACCATCATCCTGCACAGAATCGCCACTTGGTCCGACACCGACGAAGCACCCCGGGGTCTTCGGACCGTGCTGCAAAAGACCTCCCGGTTGGGGCTGCGGATGAGCAAAGCCTTTTATGGCATTGAATTGCCGGCCGCGGTGACTGTTGGTCGTCGCGTGCGCATCGTGCACCAAGGCGGCATCGTCATCCATCCCAGCGTGGTCATCGAGGACGATGTGCTGATCCGACAGAACGTCACGATCGGCCTGCGGGGAGACAATGACAAAGCCGAACCCCACGCGGTTCCGATCGTCCGGCGAGGCGCCTCGTTCGGCGCAGGCGCTGTGGCGGTCGGGCCCATCGAGATCGGCGAGGACGCGGTTGTCGGAGCGAATGCGGTCGTGACACAGGACGTGCCCCCTTACGGCAAGGCGATGGCACCCCGCGCCGAAGTGCGGGCTTCTCGGCCGGAGCTCCGCCGCGTCCATCCCTGACCGCGGCTGCCGATCGCTCAGCCCTGCTCGGCGACAGCGGACTCGGATGGTATGGCCGCGTCATTGGCGGCCTTCCGCAGTCGTTCGGTGAGCTGCTTCCCCAACTCGACTCGCGTCTTCAACACGTCCAACCGCTCTTCGACCATCGTCTGGGCCATCGCCAGGGCCTCGACGTCCCCCTCGGCTGCTTTGTCCGACTCGGCGGCCCTGCACGCATCGACCAGAGGCAGGATCTCTTCGAGCGACAGGTCCATGAGGCGCAACGTCATCACGAGCCTGAGTCGCTGAACGGCTTCGGCTCCGAAAACCCGAAACCCACCGGCGGTCCGGCTGTCGGACACCGCCAAGCCCATTTCCTCATAGTGACGGATGGAACGCAGGCTCAATCCGGTCAACTCAGCGACATCCCCGATGAGCAATGAGCCATCTGGGATCGGGCCCGTAGGTGGGATCAACAGCAAAGCCAGCTCCAGTCGTGGACGAAAAGATCTCCGCATGCTAGCGGAAAACTCCGAGAAATGCAGTTTCTCTACCACGTATAGGAATTCAGGGCACGCCAGAGATGTGATGCGCAGCACTGCGCCGGGAGTTCCGGCTCATCCGTTGATGGCAGAACTTGACTCATTCCAGCTCCGGTCGCGGAGCAGTCCCAGCCCGGGAACCAGCAGTCGCTCCATCTCTCGCGGCTCGAACTTGGTCAATCCCACAGCATAGGTCCGGCCGCTCGTGGTGCAGACGTTCGCCCGGAGAAAGGCTGCAAGCCGATCCAGGTCTTCCGTCGTGAGCGCGTCCCGTGGATACAGTCCGTGGGCGATATTGATGTGGCGCGCCTCCACGGCATTCCGCACAAAGGCGGGTGGGCGGCGGGCCATATAGGTGGCCAGGATCGGCGCCGGGGCCGCGAGACCGACACTCCACCATGCTCGTCGGTTGCGTGCGATGTAGCCCGCGGCGGCCCCTTCGCGGCGTGCCGCGCGGAGGAACCTCTCCACCTGCTTGCGCTCCCCGGCATCGAACGTGTCCAGATCGACCGGGAGATCGATCACACACTGCAGAGCCGCTGTGGAGAGGATTTCCGCACCTGCCTCGAAGAGCTCGCGGGCTCTGGGGACCGATGGGAACAACACACCATCGGGCAACGCGACGGATCCCCGGGGGACCACCCACACTTTGTTGGCGCCAGTCACCGCTCCGCGGTGGACCCGTGCGATCTCACCGAGTTCGACCCACCCCTCGGGCGGCGTGGGCGTCACTCTGGTGATGACCGACCACCGGTTCGCCTCGGCAAGCCGGTCGCGGGAGACGGCAAAGCCCCCCGTAAGGGTGCCGAGGTCGTGCAAGGACTCCACCTTTTGGACGCGCACCTCCGGTGAAAAGTCACCCACGGCGAAGCAGGTGATCGTGCCCGTGACCGTCGCATCCTCGAAGGGCATTGAGGTCGGGGAGATGGTGTGCAGGCTGGAGACGGACAAGGGGCCGATCAGCAGATCACGGACGAGCTGCCCATAGTTGACGTCGAGCCATTCCGAATTGGTGATGAAAGCACCGAAGTCTCCCGGACGTGCATGCGTCGCCGTGGCGAGAATGAAGTGCGCGTGCAGGCCTGCCAGTTTGCTGGCCTTGACGCCCAACCGGGCAGCGGTGTCCCCGAGTCAGGTCTTCCAGCGCGACTCGATGTCGTGGTGCCGGACATAGGGCGGATTCCCCAGGTAGAGGGTCGCCCCTCAATGGTTGAGAGACTCAGGGACCGGTAGTCCTCGTGGAGCACCTCGAGACGGTCGTCCACGCCTAGGACCAGCGCATTGGCTCGCGTCATCAGCGTGGCGTGGGGATCCAGGTCGGCGGCGATTCCCCGGGCCTTCGGGAACGCGAGCAGGGCCGCCAGGATGAATCGCCCCGAACCGCACCCGGGGGTCGATCACGCGGACGGGGCGGACCCGGGACCGGGACCAGTCCAGCATGGCCTGCACAACGGGTCCGGGGGTGAACGTCTGGCCGAAAGGGCGACGTTCTTCTGCGCTGCGCGCGCTGCAGAAGGCCTGACCCAGAGGGTCCTCCCCCACCAGGATCCGGGAACGCACCTCAGCAACGTCAAGCGGGACCACATCGTCGCGCACGATGGCGCGTTCGCTCTCGGAAAGACTCTCCCGGTCCAGCCCCAGCGCCACGCAGGTGACAGCGATACGGTCCAGCGTGACGTCGGGCTCGGAGCACGGACGCCCCTGAGACATCTGTTCGTCCTGCATGTCCGCTCCTTCGACCGTTCAGCGCCGACACTCCCATCATGAGGCCACGATGTGGCCCCGGTACTGACAGTGTGGATCGCGCCGAAACGGGTGGTCACGTCCGCTCGGAGCAAGTGGGAGGGCCACAGCGGGTCATTGGCAAACGAAGAACCGGCTCCCGAAATCTCGGAAACCGGTTCTGACTAGGTGTTTCACCTGGTCGGGCTGACAGGATTTGAACCTGCGACCCCTTGACCCCCAGTCAAGTGCGCTACCAAGCTGCGCTACAGCCCGTTCTTGGTTGGCTCCTGTTGGAGCAACCGGATGAACCTTACACGAACCCGGCTCCCTTGCCCAAAGCGGCCACACCTGTTGCGTGCGCCGCGTACCGTGGATCCCCTGTTTGCAGCTTTTCGCCGTGCATGTGCCACCACGAAAGGAGCACCTGTGAGCACCTCCGCCAAGAACCCCGACGAGACCGTGACGACAACGGAGGCCCACGAGGTCCCCGTGTCGGATCTGAGCCCGGACGCGTCGACCGGTGGCGACATCCTCGTCGAGGTCATGCGCGCGGCCGGCGTGGACGTTGCGTTCGGCGTCGTGAGCATCCACAACCTTCCACTCGTCGAGGCCGTTGATCGCGCGTTGCGTTTCGTCCCGGTACGCCACGAGGCGGCCGCGATCAACGCCGCGGACGGCTATGCCCGGGCGACCGGGGGGATCGGGGTGGCCATCACCTCGACCGGCACCGGAGCAGGCAACGCGGCCGGAGCCATGCTGGAGGCGCTCACCGCCCAGACCCCGGTGCTGCACGTGACCGGCAACATCAACGCCGAGCTGATCGGCGAGGGCAAGGGTGCCTATCACGAAGTGCCCCGGCAACTCGCCATGCTCCAATCGGTCTCCGCCCATGCCATGCGCATCGAGTCCGAGCGGCAACCTCGCGCCGTCCTGACCCAGGCGATCCGGCTGCTGCGGACCGCGCCGACGGGACCGGTGAGCGTCGACTGGCCGATCGATCTGCAATATCTGGCGGATCCGGACGTCCAGAACAAGGCGGACGACAGGGACCCGCAACCGCGCGTGGGAACCCGACGTGACCTGGAGCGCGCAGCCAAACTGATGGCTGAGGCTCGCCGGCCGCTCCTCTGGGCGGGCGGTGGTGCACGGCGCGTCGGATCGGCGCTGATCGACCTGGCCGAGAAGTGGGGGGCGGGGGTCCTGACCGGCGCCAATGGCCGTGGGTCACTCCCGGAGGATCATCCCCTCTGCATCGGCAACTTCGCGGCCGATGAGGAGCTGGCGGAGCTGATCTCCGACGCGGACTGTCTCCTCACGATCGGGAGCCACCTGCGGGGAAACGAGACCCGCGACTTCACCCTGCCGCTCCCGGACAACCACATCCAGATCGATCTCGACGCGGATGCGCTGGGCCGGAACTATCCCGTCACCGTTGGTCTGCAGGCGGATGCCCGACTCGTGGTCCCTGCGCTGGCACAGGAGCTGGACTCCCTCGAAAGCTCCGGCGAGGAGTGGGCCGCCCGGATTGCTGAGTCCGCGACCGCCGCGCGCACCTCCCATCGCAAGGCGATCGGGGCGTACGCGAACATCTGCGACTCGATGCGCAAACGTCTCCCGCGTCGGGCGCCCATCGTCCGTGATGTGACGATCCCCGGGAGCTCGTGGGGCAATCGGCTCCTGCCGGTATTCGATCCGACCGACAACATCTATGCAGCGGGTGGCGGCATCGGGCAGGGCCTTGCGATGGCGATCGGCGCTGCCATCGCGCGCCCGGACGATCCCGTGCTGGCGATGATCGGTGACGGCGGTCTGGCGGTGCACGTGGGCGAGCTGTCCGTCCTGTCCGCGGAGAGTCCTGACGTGGTCGTGGTGCTGTTCAACGACGCCGGTTATGGCGTGTTGCGGAACATGCAGACGGCAGCGGGGCGTACCCGTCGGGGCGTCGACCTCCACACTCCCGATTTCGAACAGCTCGCCGGGGCCTTCGGGATCAAGCACCGGACTGCCGCGAGCGCCGACGAATTCGACAAGGCTCTCAAGAAAGCGCTGAAGAAGGGCGGTCCCTGCATCATCGAGGTGGATGTGAACGCGCTGCGCCCCCGCCCCGAGGATCTCGTGCCGCCTGCCACAGTCCCCTGAGTCCTGCAGGTCCGGATCAGCCACCGGCCGCACGGTGGACGAAGCGAGCGGCGTCGTCAGCGGTGAACCCGAGTCCGCGCATCGACTGCAGGTACGCGATCGCGAGCTCCAGCCCGCGTACTTCCGTGTTCCCGTCGAACTGCTCGGCGACCATCGTGCCGCGTCGACCGGCGGTGTGCACCCACCCGGCGGCCTCAAGCTCGCGATAGGCCTTCGCGACCGTATTCGGTGCCAGGCCGAGCTGGTCGGCGAGCCGGCGTACGCTCGGCAACCTCTCCCCCGGCTCCCACTCGCCGGATTCGATCCGCGTGACCACGTGTGCACGCAGTTCCTCCGACGTCGCGATCGGTCCCTCGATGTGCAGCATGTCGCCATCCTTCCAGCACGGGGCATAGTGAGGGGTGTGAGCGGATATGTCCCCCTGGCCGGCGCCATCCTCGTCGAAGTGATCGCGACCCTGTCGCTGCGCGGCGCCACGCGCCAGGGCCACTGGTGGCAATGGCTGATCGTCGTCCTCGGCTATGCGACCGCGTTCGCTCTGCTCGCCCTGGCACTGCGGACGATCGGGGTGGGGCCGGCGTACGCGCTGTGGTCCGGTCTCGGCACCGCCGGCATCGCTGTCGCGGGCTGGTTCGTGTTCGGGGAACGGCTCACGGGACCGGCGATCGCCGGCATCCTGCTCATCATCGCGGGTGTTGTGCTCATCGAGCTCGGCGGCAGACAGGGCGTGGCGCAGCCCTGACCTCGCCGGTCGGAATCAGCGGTTCTTGCGCTTCTCGCGGGCGCGCATCTCGACGTGCACCGGCGTGCCCGTGAAGTCGAATTCCTCCCGCAGGCGCCGCTCGACGAACCGCAGATAGCCGTCATCCAACTTGCCCGACGTGAACAGGACGAACGTGGGCGGCCGGTTCTGGGCCTGGGTGCCGAACAGGATCCGCGGCTGCTTGCCGCTGCGCACCGGATGCGGGTGGGAGGCGACGAGCCGGCCGAGGAAAGCGTTGAGTTTGCCGGTGGAGATCCGGGTCTCCCAGCCGGCGAGCGCCTGCTCGATCGCCGGCCCGAGTCGATGAACACCGCGGCCCGTCTCCGCCGAGATGTTCACCTTGGCCGCCCACGTGAAGCCATAGAGCTCGCGCTCGATCTCGCGCTCGAGGTAGTAGCGCCGCTCATCATCGGTCAGGTCCCACTTGTTGAAGGCGATGACCAGGGACCGGCCGGCGTCCTCGACCATCGACAGGATCCGCAGATCCTGTTCGGTGACCGGCTCCGAGGCCTCGATCAGCACGACGCAGCACTCGGCTCGCTCGACCGCCCGGTGGGTGCGCAGCGACGCATAATATTCGTGCCCCGATGCTTCCTTCACCCGCCGCCGGATCCCCGCTGTATCGATGAAGCGATAGACAGTGCCGTCCACCTCGACGAGCTCGTCCACGGGGTCCACGGTCGTGCCGGCCACGTTGTCCACGACCGATCGCTGCTGCCCCGCGACCTTGTTGAGCAGCGACGATTTGCCGACATTGGGTTTGCCCACCAGCGCGACCCGACGGGGACCACCCAGCTCGGCCTCGAAGGATTCCTTCGGGGCCTCCGGCAGCGCGTCGAGCAGCGCATCCAGCAGGTCCCCGGTGCCCCGCCCGTGCAGTGCCGACACCGCCCACGGCTGACCGAGCCCGAGATTCCACATCCCGGCGGCCTCGGCCTCGGTCCGCTGATCATCGACCTTGTTGGCGGCGAGGACGACCGGCTTCCTGGACTTGCGCAACACCCGGACGACAGCCTCGTCCTCGTCCACAGTGCCGACGGTGGCGTCCACGACGAACAACACCGCGTCGGCGGCCTCGATCGCCAGCTCTGCCTGCTCGGCGATCTGCGCCGCGAGACCCTTGGCGTCCGACACCCAACCGCCGGTGTCCACGAGCACGAACTCGCGGCCGTTCCAGTTGGCGTCATAGGACACGCGGTCGCGGGTCACGCCGGGCACGTTCTGCACCACAGCCGCCTGACGGCGGATGATGCGGTTGACCAGCGTCGACTTGCCCACGTTGGGGCGGCCGACCACGGCCACGACCGGCTTGATGATCGCGGTTTCGCCCATGGCACCGTCGTCGACGGTCGCGTCGTTCTCGATGTCGGTCATGTCCGCCCTTTCAACTCAGCGTCCGGGCGGTCCGCTCACGCAGCTGCGGGGGCCTTCGGTGCGGGTACGCCCGGGAGTGCCATCCCGGTCAGGACCTCCGCCCGCGCGACGTGGGCAGCCAACTGGCGGCGTACTTCCTCGGTGCGCGCCGTGACCACCTGCTGACGCCGGGGCCAGGGGGTCCGGTCGATGGCAATCGGTTCACCGTACACGATATGCATCTCCGCCCCACGCCGCGGCACATCCTTGACCGACTGGCCGGGTTCGCGGGTCCCGAGCAGAGCGACAGGGATGATCGGTGCGCCGGTGACCATCGCGAGGTACGCCGCCCCGCCCCGGATGCGCGCCATGTCGCCGATGTCGCGCCCGCCCTCGGGGAAGATGCCCAACAGATGTCCCTCGTCGAGCACCTTGATCGCCCGGCGCAGGGCCCGGGTGTCGATCTCGCGCTGGTGCACCGGGATCTGACCGGCCGCCTCGAGCAGCCGGCCGACCCGGCCCTCGAACAGGTCCGATTTCGCGAGCGTGAACGTAGCCCGAGGTGTCATCGACACGAGCAGCGGACCATCGAGGACGCCGATGTGGTTCGCGGCAAGGATGGCGGGACCGTCGCTCGGCACGTGTCGCAGACCGTGCAGGCGGATCCGCCAGTGACGGCGGAACAGCCACGCAGCGGTGCCACGGACCGAGCGCAGCACCCCGACCCTGTTCGCCGGCAGATCCGCGGACAGGACGGGGAGATGAGTGACCATCGCGGATGCGGACGGAGGGAGGGGACCGGAACCCGGCAGCGAATCGGACATCCTGCTGGCACCGGCCACAGACACATCGAGACGATCACTCACAAGCACTCCTGTCGTTCGGGGTGGGCCCGCGCCCTCGCGCGGACCCGTCAGGTGGACTGCGCCAATGCACAAATCCGGTCGATCACCTCGGCGAGCGTGAGGTGGGTCGAATCAACAACGGTCACGCCGGGCGCGGCCTCGGTGAAGGCAGCCACGGTCGAGTCATCGGCATCCCGGCGGATCACCTGATCGGTGACCTGGGCCTGGTCCACGCTCTCCCCCAGCTCCGCGTGGCGACGGGCAATGCGGGCGGCAGGGTCGGCCACCAGCAGCACCCGGACGGGCGCCTCCGGAGCGACGACCGTCGTGATGTCGCGGCCCTCGGCGACGATGCCCTGCTCGGCACCCGCAATGAGCTCGCGTTGCCGGGCGATCAGGATGTCGCGCACTGCCTGGATGGTGGCGACCTTCGACACGGCGGCGGAGATCCGGGGCTCGCGGATGGCCTCCGTGACCTCGGTCCCCTCGATCGCGATCGCGAACGCGGCCGGGTCGAGGCTGATTTCCAGGCTGGCCGTGCGGATGGCGTCGACGATGTCATCGGGTTCATCCAGGTTGCGGTCGGCGACGAGCCAGGCCGCGGCGCGGTACATCGCCCCGGTGTCCAGGTAGGCCAAGCCCAACCGCTCGGCCACGCCACGAGCAGTGCTCGACTTGCCCGATCCACTCGGGCCGTCGATCGCCACGATCAACGGCTTCTCCACATCGGTCACCATATGCATCTCCTCACCAGCCGAACGGCCCCGGAACGGGCCCGCGACAACATGTCACGCAACGTTCAACGCTAGTACGGAAAGGCGTTCCGACGCGCTCCGAGGAGCGTTTCCCGGACGTCGACGGGTGGTCACCCGCGGTTCAGCTGGTGATGTCCTTGGTCGCGAAACGCGCCCAGGCAGCCGTCCCGAACACGACCGCATAGGCGGCTGCCAACAGCAGCCCCCGCTGGATGTTGTCGAAGAACATCGGGTCGCGCAGGAGGTCGGTGCCGGCCATCCAGTGGTGGACGATGAGCCAGGGATGCAGCCATTCCAACTGGGGGATGGCGTCGAGGATCCAGGAGATCATCACCAGGCCGGCCGTCGCGAGAGTGGCGGCGATGGGCTGCTCGGTGAGGGTGGAGATGAACAGGCCGACGGCCGCGAGGGCGGCGAGGCACACGCCGAGATAGCCGACGATGAGCGCGAGCCGTCCCAGTCCCTCCAGGAGCGGGATCTCGGTGCCGGACAGCAGGCGCACGGGTTTGAGGCCGAACAGCAGCCAACCCACGAGCAATCCCGCGATCGCCACCGTGACGGGAGCGAGGAACGCGCCGACGACGAGGCTCACATATTTGGTCACGAGCAACCGGGTGCGGTGCACCGGGACGGTGAGCAGATAACGCAGGGTCCCCTGGTTGGCTTCCCCCGCGATGGCGTCACCGCAGAGTGCGGCGATCGCGAGCGGCAGGAACAGGGTGATCATCACGCTGAGCGCGCTGACCGCGACGAAGAAACCGTTCTCGCTGATCTCGGTGATGAAGCCAGGACCGTGCGTGCCGCTGGGTCGCGACACCCGCACTGCGACCGCCATCATGATCGGGATCGCGGCGAGGACCGCCAGCCCCACCTGATTGCGGCGCCGGGAGGCCATCAAGCGCAGCTCGGAGCCGAGCAGCCGGAGGGCTCTAGCCGCTGACATCGAAGCCCTCCCCGGTCTGGGCAATGAACAGGTCCTCCAGGCTTGGTCGGGCGAGCTCGAAGCCGCGGACGCCCACCCCGGCGTGGACGAGCGCCGCGACCAGGGCCTCCGGCTCGAGGTCTTCCTCCAGGAGGCCCGTCACGCCACCGTCGGTGGGTGAGACGTCGTGGACCCGGTGTTCGGTGAGCACGGTTTCCGCTCCGGCGGGATCGCCGGTGAGAACGGTGATGCGGGGGCGGGCGCTGCTGCGTACCTCCGCCAGGGGGCCCTGGGACACCAACTCCCCCGTGCGCATCATCCCGACATGGGAACAGATCTGTTCGACCTCGCTGAGGAGGTGGCTCGACACGAGGATGCTGACCCCGTCGGCATTGAGGTCCGACAGCAGTGCCCGCACCTCCCGGGTGCCCTGCGGGTCCAGCCCGTTGGTGGGCTCGTCGAGCACGAGCAGGTCGCGGGGCTGGAGCAGGGCTGCGGCGATGCCGAGGCGTTGGCGCATGCCGAGGGAGTACGCCCGGTAGCGCTTCCGGGCGGCGGCGGAGAGCCCCACCCGTTCGAGCGCCGCGTCCACGCGCGACCGGCACGTCGCCGGGTCGGCGTTGAGGTCGGCCGCATCGATGCGGACGAGGTTGTCGTGGCCGGACAGGTAGGGGTGGAAGGCCGGGCCCTCCACCAGCGCACCGACCCGGCCGAGGATGCGGGCATCTCCGTGTCCGACCGACTGGCCGAGCACGGTGGCCGAGCCACCGGTGGGGCGGATCAGACCGAGCAGCATGCGAATCGTGGTGGTCTTCCCGGAGCCATTGGGTCCGAGGAAGCCATAGACGGCGCCCTGGGGCACGTTCAGGTCGATCGCGTCCACAACCCGCTGCTTGCCGAACAACTTGGTCAGGCGGTGGGTGTGGATGGCCCAAGGTGTCGCGTCGCCAGCGGGGACCGGGGATTCGGCGGTGCTCACTGAGTGGGCTGAGGTCACTGAATCGGCGGGGGTCACTGAGTCGGCGGGGGTCACTGCGGAATCGCAGCGACCACGCGCTCGGTGGGCACCATGCCGACCGCAACCCGACCGTCGTCGGTGATCACCATGGTGAACAGCGAGCTGGTGAGGACCTTGCCGGTCCCCCAGGGACCCTGGACCGTGGGCAGCTGATCGATCAGCTCCTTGAAGTCCGCCGGCTCGCCGCCGCGACCGTGGCGGCGGGGCTCCGCAGTGGACTCGGTCTGCTCCGCCTTCTCGGGCATGGCAGGCATGGTGGTGATCGTCACCTTGTCCCAGCCGTCACCGACGACCGTCGGCTCCGGCATGTCCGCATGCTCGGCCGGCTTCTCCGCCGCCGGCTTCCGGTCACTCGGGTCGACCTGCTCCACCGTCACGCCCGCGGGCGGGGTGAAATTGAACACCGAGTCGTCGGGAGCGCTGAACTCGACGTCGGTGAAGCCGACCTGCAGGGCAGGCTTGTCCGCACCCGACGACCACACCTCAACGCGCAGGGGCGCATGGGTCTCGGCATCGACGGCCATCGTGATCCTGCCGACGAGGGTCTCCGTGGACTTGGGGTCCAGGACGAGCTCATAGGCGGCACGATCCGCGACCCTCGTGGTCTGCGAGACGGTGACAGCGGTGGTCGGCTCGATGTTCGCCAGGATCTGTTCGGCCGCTTCCTGCGGAGTCCGCGGAACCTCCGGGCCTGCCGGTCGCTCGGGATGTTGCTCTGAGGCTCCGTGGCTGTCGGGCACGACCGCATGCTTGGCCGTTCGTTGTTCGCTGGACCACTGCCAGAGGTCGTCGCCGTTGCGGATGACCGAGGCTTCGGAGCCGTCCGCCAGCAGGGACACCCTGGTCTTGTCATCGCCGGCGTGCCAGACCCGCAGCGTGTGCGTGCCGGAGGTCAGGGCCGCGAAATCCGATCCATCCGCCGTTGGCAGGGCGGGCAGTCCGAGATCGCTGCGCGTCTCGACCGTCCCCGCAAAGGCCTCGACCCGCGCGTTCTGCACGTCCACCAGCAACTGCTCGGCAGTCTTCGGTGGCGGCGCGGGATCCGCGATCGCCTGGGGGGCGATGGCGGCCACGCCGACCGCCGCAACGGCGAGGGCCGGCACGGCCCAACGAATCATGGGGTGCCTGGTCTGTTCAGCCATGTGCCCAGTCTAGGCACCCGGACAATGCCGTGCACACGAACGAAACCTCAGACCGCCAGCCAGCCACGCTCGCGCATGAAGGTGACGAAGTGTTCCGCGCGATCGGGCAGGATTTCGATCTTGAGGCGGCCCACGTGCCGGACCTCGTCGTGCTCGATCGAGATGTCCTCGATGTTGACTCCGGCATCGTCGGCATCCGCGAACAGTCGGGCGAGCGAACCGGGAGTATCCGGAATCTCCACGGTGGCCACGGCATAGTCGACGGCGCGCATGCCGTGCTTGCCGGAGATCGCGAGGGTACCCCGGCGTCCCGCTTCCAGAAGCTCCTGGACGTTCCCGCGGGTCGCCAACCGCTCACCCAGATCCCGGATCCGATCACCGAGGGCCACGAGTTCCCGGCCCACCGCGAGGGCGTTGCCGGCGAGGATCTGTTCCCAGAGCACCGGATCCCCTGCCGCGATCCGGGTCACGTCGCGTACGCCCTGGCCGGCGAGCGCGAGGTGCTCCTCCGGCCGGTTCTCCAGTCCGGCGGCCACCATCGCCGAGACGGCATGGGGCAGGTGGGAGACCGCGGCAACGGCCTGGTCGTGTTCCCGGGGGTCCATCACCATGGTGCGAGCCCCACAGGCACGCCCGAGCGCCAACACGGTCTCGACGGCGCCGGGAGTGGCGGTGGCATGCGGGGTCACGACCCAACTGCGGTCGATGAACAGGTCGGGAGTGGCGGTCACGGGTCCGGCCAGATGGGACCCGGCCATGGGATGACACCCGACATACCGCCGCAGTTCCAGTCCTTCGCGCTCGAGCGCAGTCAGCACGCCCTGCTTGATCGACCCCACATCGGTCACCACCGCGTTGGGAAACTCCGCCAGGGCGGCCGACAGCACCTCGGGCAGGACCCTGGGCGGCACGGCGGCCACGACCAGTGCGACGGCATCGGGCTCGATGTCCTCCACCTGCCCGGCGCCGCGCCCGGCTGCCACCTGGGCATGGGCAGGGACCTTGTCCCGGAGGTGCACCTCCTCACCCGCCACCGTCAGCGCACACCCCACCGACGCGCCCACGAGCCCCGTGCCGATGATGAGGATCGGGCCGAGCGAGGATTCCGCGGACTCCACGACTGCTGGTTGATCGGTCAGTGTCAGCGCGTTCACTCGCCATCCTCGGGATTCTCGACGTCAGCCTGGGGCTGGCTGCTGGTTGCCGTGTCCACCGACGGCTCCTCGTTGGTCTCCGTACTGTCCGCGTCCGGGGACTCCTCGGCCACCGGCCCCAGGAGATCGGCCAGCTGCGAGCCGCGCACCCGCCGGAACTTCCGGGGCTGGGTGCGGGTGCGGTCGAGGACGGCGACCTCCAGGGATTCCATGCTCAGCCGGTCCCCCTCCCCGCTGAGGGCGGCGACCGCGTTGCGCACGGCGTCGGCCAGGGATGCATCGTCGGCATAGTGCGTGGCGATGCGCTTCGCGATCTCGTCGGCGTTGCCGCCCATCACCGCGAAGTGTTCCTCGTCGCCGACCGATCCGTCATAGGTGAGGCGATAGATCTGGTCGCCCGCCGCCGTGGCGCCGAGTTCCGCGACCACGATCTCGACCTCATAGGGTTTCTCGGCACCGGAGGAGAAGATCGTGCCGAGGAGCTGGGCGTACGCATTCGCCAGACCCCGCCCCGTGACATCCGCACGGTCATAGGAATATCCGCGCATGTCCGCGTGCCGGATGCCGGCGATGCGGAGATTCTCGAACTCGTTGTACCGGCCGACCGCCGCGAACCCGATGCGGTCGTAGATCTCCGACACCTTGTGCAGCGCCTGCGAACGGTTCTCGGCAACGAAGCAGATCCCGTCGGCATAGCGCATGACGACCACCGAACGGCCACGCGCAATGCCCTTGCGGGCGAAGTCCGCACGGTCCTTCATCTGCTGTTCGGGTGCCACATAGACGGGCATGCTCATGGTGCGGCTCTCCTCATGGGTGGACGGATCGGTCGAGACGGGTCAGATCAGGGGGGCCGCCGGCCCATCGGGGCGTCCCTGACGTGCAGCGATGATGCGATCGACAAGGGTGCCGATGCGGTCGGCGTCGAACGTGTCGATGCCCTCCGGCGACGCGGTCATCACGACGGGAAAGATCCGGCGCTGCATGTCCGGACCACCCGTGGCCGAGTCGTCGTCCGCGGCATCATAGAGCGCCTGGATGACGACCGTCGCACATTCCTCGGCCGTCAGATCCTGGCGATAGAGCTTCTTGAGTGAGCCGCGGGCATAGATCGACCCGGATCCGACAGCGTGGAACGCGGTCTCCTCGTAGCGGCCGCCGGTCGCGTCATAGGACCAGATCCGGCCCTGTTCGGAAGCGAGGTCCCAGCCCGCGAACAGCGGCAGCACCGCCAGGCCCTGCAACGCCATCGGCAGATTGCCCCTGATCATGGCCGCGAGCCGATTGGCCTTGCCGTCCAGCGAGAGCGGCGCCCCCTCGATCTTTTCGTAGTGTTCGAGCTCGACCCGGAACAGCCGCACCATTTCCACGGCCAGCCCGGCCGCGCCGGCGATGCCCACCAGGGAGTATTCATCGGAGGCATAGACCTTCTCGATGTCCCGCTGGGCGATCATGTTGCCCATCGTCGCGCGCCTGTCCCCGGCCATCACGACACCACCGGGATAGGTGGCGGACACGATCGTCGTCCCGTGGGGCGCCAGGTGCGCCGCATCCGCGCCGGGCGTGCCACGGCCCGGAAGCAGATCAGGAGCGACGTCGCCAAGGAATTCGGTGAAGGAACTGGATCCTGCGCGCAGGTACGCCGCAGGCAGCCCCATCCCCCGGCTCACTCGCCGCCCTTTTGCACGAAGGACCGGACGAACTCTGCCGCGTTCGCCTCCAGCACCCCATCGATCTCATCGAGGATGGAGTCGAAGTCGTCCATATCGGTCTGCTCCGTCCGGAGCGGTTCGAGCTCCTCCAGCTCTTCCTCGGACCTGCGGGCCCGTTCCTGACGTGACTCGCTCATCTCTGCTCCCTCCACCACCGTCGGTGCGTCTGACTGTCCAAGACTAGCCACCCGGGACCAGTGTCCGGGTCCGTCGTCCAGTGCGGGTGGGGACGGGTTCAGAGTCCGAGGGCGACGATCAGCCCGCCGATGTCGTCGTGCGCGTCAAGATGGGCGCCGACATGCTTGCGCGTCCCCCGCAGCGGGTCGAGCATCGGGATCCGCAGCAGCGTGCGACGCTGGGGCACTTCGACGATCAGCGAGTCCCAGGCCGCGGCGACGACCGCTTCCGGGTATTGGGCCATGCAGCGTCCACGGAAATAGGCCCGCGTATCGGTCGGCGGTTCCAGGCGTGCCCGATCGATTTCCTCATCGGTCAGCAGCCGCTTCATCCGCCCCTTGCGCACCAGCGCCGCATAGAGACTCTTGGCCGGGTCGATGTCCGCGTATTGCAGATCGATCAATGCCAGCTTCGGATGGTTCCAGTCCAGCCCGTCCCGCTGGCGATAGGACTCCAGGAGCGTGAGCTTCGCCACCCAGTCCAGCCTGTCGGCCAGCTCCCGCGGCTCGCGGCGGAGGGCAGCCAGGGTCTCTCGCCACGCGGCGAGCAGTTCCCTCGCCTCGATCGCGTTGTGAAGACGTTCGGGTTGCTGGTCGATCAGCGTGGCGACCGCTGCGGCGTACAGCTCCTGAAGGTCGAGCGCCGACATCGTCCGGCCGTCGGCGAGCTCCAGCAGAGTGCGGCAGGTGAGGTCGTGGCTGACCGACCGCATCGCGAGGACGGGCTTGGCCAACCGCACGTCGTCACCGACCAGGTCGGCCTCGATGGCGGTGAGCACCAGGCCCGCGGTCCCGACCTTGAGCCAGCACGCGTACTCCGAGCGGTTGGCATCGCCGGTGATTACGTGCAGCCGTCGGTGGACCCGGTTGTCGGCGTGTGGCTCGTCCCGAGTGTTGATGATCGGTCGGTTGAGGGTGGTCTCGAGCCCGACCTCGGACTCGAAGAAGTCCGCCCGCTGGGTGAGCTGGAATCCCGGACGTTCACTGTGCTGCCCCAGACCGACACGACCGGCCCCGGTGAAGACCTGCCGCGACACCAGGAAGCCACTGAACTGGACCACCACCCGATGGAAGGGTGTGGACCGCGCGAGGAGGTAATTCTCGTGCGTGCCATAGGACGAGCCCTTGCCGTCGGTGTTGTTCTTGTGGATCCGCATCTGCTGACCGAGGCGTGCCCCGGCTCGCTCGGCCGCGGCGTGGACGATCCGGTCGCCCGCAGCATCCCAGCGGACAGCGTCAAGGGCCGTCGTCACCTCCGGACCCGAATATTCCGGGTGCGCATGGTCGACGTAGAAGCGCGCTCCGTTGGTCAGGACCAGGTTCGCCATCGAGTCGTCGTCGGTGAGCTGGCTGGGGTCGGCGATATCGCGGGGCATGGTGAAGCCGCGGGCATCCACCAGCGGATTCTCGGTGTCATAGTCCCATCGCTGGATCGCTCCCGCCAGTTCGGCATAAGTGCGCACCAGCAGGTTGCTCCAGTGCATGGGATGCAGACCGGCAGCGGGACCATCGCCATGCACCGAGATGCCGTATTCCGTCTCAATGCCGAACACGCTCATCCGGTGACTCTAGCGATGTCCCGCCGCCACCCGGTGGAACGACGACCTGCCCTTCCACGCGACGGTCGCCCTCAGCGCTTGATCTCCTCCCCCGCCGCGATCCGAGCCAGGTCGGCGGCAGCCCGGCCCGCCAGCCAACCCTCCCCGTCGTTGACGACCGCAGTGGTGACCTTCGTCGTCGCGGGGAACATCTCGTCGAAGGCCTCCTCGATCTTCCTCCGACGCGACGCCAGGATGGGCAGCAGCTCACGTCCTGCCGCGGCAGCCTCGGCGTCCGCCTTCGCGGTTTCCGCCTCCGTGGCCTCGCGCAGTCGCTCACCGATGCGCTGGGCGAAGGACATCAGGAACGACACCCGGAACGACCGGGTCCGTGACCTGCCGTCCCGGTGGATCCGCGACCCCTCCCGCTGCAGGCCGGCGGTTGCCTGGATGAGGAGGGAGGTGAACAGGTTCTGCACGCCCACCAACTCGCTGGGGAATCCGACGACCGTGCAGAAGGACCACTGTTTGGACCACAGCACCCGGCAGTTGTTGGCGTCGGCAATCACTCCCAGCAGCATCGCCTTGGCCTGTTCATAGGGATTGTCCAGGCCGATCCGCACCGCTTGCGGCCCATCGTCCGCAGCGCCTCCGCCAGCAGCCGCCAGCAGTGCCTGATCGATGCTGTGCCGGGCCATCAGGGTCTGCGCGGCCGCGATGAAGGACTCCGCCTCCGCCTCGAAGCTGGTCGATTCGGCTTTGGCCAACAAGCTCTGGACGCGGGTCAGAATCCGCTGATCCACACCAGGGCCGGCCTTCGAGGTCCGCGGCAGCGCCTGTCCGGGCGGGGGCCAGTGCTGCTCGATCCGGGGCAGCCCCGTCAACACGGCCACAGCAGCCACCGCTCCGTCCACGATCTGATCCCAGTCGCGTTCATCGATCTGTTCCCGCAGGTGACCGGACTCCGCGGGCCACCAGCGCTCAGCGCCCAGCGCCTCGAGCTGATCCCAGTACCTCTGATCGACCGCCGCCCTGGGATAGCCCTCGAGGTCCGCCACCATGGCGTCCCGCACCACTCGGGCGGCCATCTTCGAACGCTTGCGTGCCAGGCGGTGAAGATCGTCGGGCTGCCAGCCGAGGTCCCACAGGAGGGCGAGGCTGCCGGCCAGCAGGTTTTCGAGGGACTCCGCGACCGCACGGCGCCACAGCGGGTCCTCACCCGCGAGCTGGTGGCAGCGGATCCCACCGGTGGACCTCTGCACCGCCCGGGCCACCCAGTTCGGGGCGTCCTCCGGGCGCTTCACCGGTTGCGGGGGCGGTGCGTCATAGTGTCCCCAGTGGTGCGACCAGTCGTCCCTCGCCCATGGTTCTGGTCCCCCATCGGCCCAGGTGTCCTCATCGGGCCACCATTCGTCGGGGTCG
>DUOB01000024.1 GCA_012839035.1 Propionibacterium sp. | reverse complement strand
GCGCGGCCGCCGCGGCGGCGTCGACGGCGGCGATGCCGTCGGCGACGGTGCCGTCGGCCACCTCGGTGATCGTTTCCCCGTTGCCCGGATCGTCCACGGCGAAGGTGCTGTTGCCGCTTGCCGGGCGCCATTCGCCGCCGATGAACAGGCGGCCTGCCAGGGCCTTCACGGATGCGCTCATCTCATCTCCCGTCCGGTGCATTGCCTTGGGACCACCGTAGGCGGCATCGGTGACCGAAGGCGACGCGGCCCGGTCGGGAGGAAGGCGCTGGGGCTGGGGTCGGGGTGGAGCGCAGCCGCTGTCAGGCGGCCGGATTCACCTGCAGGAACGCCGCACGCAGCTCGCCGGCGATCCACTCCTGATAGTCCTGCGGGGTCCAGGCGCACTGGCTGATCAGCCGGGCATAGAGCGCCGGGGAGTTCAGCGTCCGGCAGATCTCGATCGCCCGCTCGAGCGTTGCTCCGGCCGGCAGGCCGAAGGCGTCGCGAAAGGCGGTCATGGCCCGGGTGCTGTCGAGGCGCTGCTCGTCTTCGATGGTGGTGAGGAACTCCGCCGCGCTGGCATCGCGTGCGGAACCCGCCCGGACCAGGGGTCCCAGGAGTGGATAGACCCGCTCGCTGACGAGCCGGGCCCACGCCGCATAGCGCTCCACCCACGCTTCCGCGCTGGGAGCCTCACGCACTGCGGCGAACTCGGGCCGCTCGCGCCTCGGGCTTGCGTGCTCCTCGCCCGCCGGGACAACGGTTTCATAGGTCTTCACGTCGCACCCTTTCGTCGATGGAGTGGTTCCGGCTTACGCCGGTGGGAGGTCGGGTGACATGGGAATGTCATCCCGAGTCACGCTAGCCATCCCGAAGCAGAATCTCGCGCGGTGTGCCGCTCAGCGGTGGCGGCATCGTCGAAGAGGCTCACTGCGCACTGGCCGACCAGCCGCGCGTACAGCTCAGGCGAGTTGAGCGTCCAGCAGGCATCAATGGCGTGGTGCCGGAGCCGGACCTCCACTGAGGCGTCAGTCCATCCACCAGCCCCGGCGGTCGCTGAGGTACGACCCCACGACCGCCGCGCCCAGGTCATCCAGCTCCGGCGCGATGACCCGCCCCTCCACCCGGCGGGCGAGGGCCTCGGTGAACCGCGCAAGACCGGGATCGTCGCCGAGTCGGAAGAAAGTGGTCTGCGCGCCGAGACGCATCGCCGCGTCGAGCTCGTTGACCGTCACCGAGAGCGTGTACTGCGACGGGGGATAGTCGAAGTACGCCTCCCCGTCCGGTTCCAGATGCGCGGTCGGCTCACCGTCGGTGACGACGAGGAGCACGGGCTGTGCACTCGGGTGCCGGCGGAAGAACCGGTTGGCCAGCAGCAGGGCGTGGTGCAGGTTCGTGCCCTGGATCCCATAGTTGGTCTGCAGCGCGGTCAGCTCGGCGATGTCCAGCGTCCCGGCGGTCCGGCCGAACCCGATCACCGTCATCGCGTCGCCACGGAATCGGGTCGAGATCAGGTGGTGCAGCGCCAGCCCGGTGCGCTTCATCGGCACCCAGCGCCCCTCGATCGCCATCGAGAACGACGTGTCGACGAGCAGAGCCACGGCCGCCTGGGTGCGGGCCTCGGTCTCGGTCACCTCGATGTCGCCGACACCGAGCCGGACACCGCGCGACGCGTCACCGCCCTCGGCCACGGTGCGCTGCACGGCGTTCGCCACGGTCCGCGTCACGTCCCAGGGTTCGGTGTCGCCGAACTCCCAGGGGCGTGACGAACCCGTCCGCTCACCCGCCGCGCCCGCGGTCCTGGTGTCGCGGTTCCCGGTGCGCCCGGACAGCCGTTCCGCGACATCGCGCAGCAGCGCCTTGCCGAGCTGTCGCATGGCCTTCGGCGACAGCCGTAGTGTGTTGTCCGAGCCGCGCTGCAGATAGCCGTGTTCGCGCAGAGCCTTCTCAAGCTCCGCCAAGGTCCGGGCATCCACCGCGGCCTGGTCGCCCAGATGTCTGCCCAGCATCTCCAGGTCGACGTCGTCGAGCGCCGCCCCGGCGTACTGCTGCGACAACTGCTCACCCAACTCATCCAGTTCCGCGAGCTCCTGCATCATCCCGGTCGCCTCGCCGAGCCCCATGCCCTGCTGGCCTTCGAACTCCTCGCTGCCGTCCCAATCCTCGCCGGGGCGCAGTGCCATGAGGTTCTGGTCGAGTCGCGTCAGCGATTCCATCAGCTCGGGCGACCCGAACGCCTGGGCCGCCAGCGCGTCGAGCTCGGCCCGCTGGTCGGGGGAGAGCGAGTTCCGCATCCGCTGCGCCGCGGCCGCGCGCTGGGCCAGGGCATCGAGCAGCTCATCGATGTTCTGCGGCTGCTCGGGGAAGAACTCGCCGTGCTTGGCCATGAAATCCCGGAATTGCTGGTCGGTGTCCTCCCCGCGCGCGTGCGCCTCCAGCAGCTCGTTGAGATCCTGAAGCATCTCGTTGACCCGCGCCCGATCCTCGTCGGTCGCGTTCTCCAGCGCCTGTTTCATCCCGGCGAACCGTTGGTCCAGCGACTCGCGTCCGATGAGGTCGGCGATTTTCTGGTACGCCTCGCGCGCCTCGCTGCTGCGCCAGTCGTAGTCCCGCAGTTCATTGACCGCTGCCGCCGTCTGGGGTGGGAGGTTCTCCATCCGCATCTCGGCGAACCGGGCGTCGTCGTCGAGGTCGCGGGCGAGCTGCTTGCGCTCGGCCAGCACTGCTTGGTCGAGCAGCTCGCGGATCTCCTCAAGGGTGCCGTCCAAGCGGTGGCGTTGGAGGAGCTGCTGCCGCTTCCGCGCCACCTGTCGGGCGAGGTCGTCGAGTCCGGTCTGGCTGCGGGTGCCCCGGCGCAGGTATTCCCGCATCGCCCGCTCCGGCGAGCTGCCGTCCATCACCTCGCGGCCGATGTGTTCCAGCGCCTCCGCCAGATCGACCGGCGGCGCGAGGGGATCCGGGCCGCCGCGATAGCGGCCGTAGCGTGCGGTGTGACCGCGGGGAGGAGGGCTGGCCATCAGCCGTACACCGTTTCGCTCCCGCCGGTCTCCTTGCCGATCCGGCGTGCGAGATAGAGGCCTTCGAGTGCGAGTTCGAGGGCGGAGGCGCGTTCCCCGGGCGTACGCGCGGACAGGCGTTCGGCGACCTCGTCATAGACCGGGCCCGGGCCATGGGGAAGGGCGTCGAGGAACTCCTCGGCGGTCACGCGGTCGCCGGTCGTGACCAGCGTCGAGCCATCCATGGCCGCCACGACCGGGCCGAAGTCGATGCCGCGGAGGTGCTCGCGTACGGCCGCAGCCGTTGCCGTCCGCAAGAGGTGACCGAGGATCTCCAGCTCGCGCCCGTCCTCGCCGACCTCGAACTCGATCTTGCCGGCGAGGACATCGACGGCTGCCTCGAGATCGACCAGGCGAGCGACCGCCTCCGATTCGCCGCGCACGGTTGCGCGGTGGAGGGCCGCTGCAGCCACGGTCTCCGCGCCGGCGATCGCAAAGCGGGCCGAGACGCCGGAGCGCTGATCCACCGCCGAGGACTCGCGCAGTTCGCGGGTGAAGCGGGCGAGGATCTCGATCAGGACGTCGGGCACCTCGGCCGTGAGGTGGGCCTCCTGGCGGATCACCGCGACCTCGTCGACGATCTCGATCGGATAGTGGGTCCGGATCTCCGCGCCGAAGCGGTCCTTGAGCGGAGTGATGATGCGCCCGCGGTTGGTGTAGTCCTCCGGGTTCGCGCTCGCCACCAGCAGCACGTCGAGCGGCAGCCGGAGCACATAGCCGCGGATCTGGATGTCGCGCTCCTCCATCACGTTGAGCAGGGCGACCTGGATGCGCTCGGCGAGGTCCGGCAGCTCATTGATCGCGACGATGCCGCGGTGGCTGCGGGGTACGAGGCCGAAGTGAATTGTCTCGGGATCACCGAGGCTCCGGCCCTCGGCCACCTTGATCGGGTCGACGTCCCCGATGAGGTCGCCGACCGAGGTGTCGGGAGTGGCGAGCTTCTCCGAATAGCGCTCGTCGCGGTGGCGCCAGGTGATCGGGAGGTTGTCGCCCAGTTCGGCCGCGCGACGCTGGGACTCGATGGTGATCGGGTGATAGGGATGCTCGCCCAGCTCCGAGCCGTCGATGACGGGGGTCCACTCGTCCATGAGCCCGACGAGCGTGCGCAGGAGTCTGGTCTTGCCCTGGCCGCGCTCGCCCAGCAGGACCACGTCGTGGCCTGCGATCAGGGCGCGCTCTAGTTGGGGGATGACGGTGGACTCGAAACCGTGCAGGCCTGGCCAGGGGTCACGGTCCTCGGCCAGCGCGGCGAGCAGGTTGTCGCGGATTTCCTCGCGCAGCGCCTTCGCCACGTGGCCGGATTCACGGAGCTCACCGAGTGTGGTGATGGTCGGTCGATCGGTCACGCGATTCACTGTACGTCGCGGGCCACGGCCAGCGGCTGCTGACCTGGAGACGCAATCGCCAATCGTCAGGGGAGTGGATCCCGAAGATGGGCCTGGAGTCTTGAATACCGTCTGCAGGAGCCGCTCGGTCATGCTTCGCTCTGGGCATGCTTCGCACCCCGCTGGGCCGGCCGGTGGTGCCGGTTGGCGGGGTGCGTGCTGGTGGGCGGTTGGGCGGACACCGGTGTGCTCCTGGCAGGACGGACGGTCCCCAGGAGCCTAGGCCACGTCCCCGACAAGGCGAGTGTTCAGAAGGGTGGTGGAGCGTTGGGATCCATTTCGGGCCAGGGTTGGGGGAGGTGTTTGCCGTCCCATGGTGGCCGGGGGTCGGGGTTGAGGAGGGCTTGGCGGGCGCGGTCGGCGAGGTGGATGAATGCGGGGGGTGGGGTGGTGTCGGGGTTGTCGTGGTAGGTGCCGTGGGGGGTGACCCAGAATTGTTGGCCGGTGGGGGTGGTCCAGTGGTAGGTGCCGGGGCGGATGGTGGTGGTGCGGTAGCCGCCGAAGGTTTTCGCGCGGTGGGCTTTGGGTGATTCGGGGGCGAGGTTGTCGGTGTGGGTGGGCCCCTCGGGGTAGGGGATGACGTGGTCGCATTGCACGTGGGTGCTGGTGGAGGAGCGGTTGCTGTAGGGGAAGGCCACGGTGGGGTTGCGGAGTTTGACTGCGCGGGCGATCCGGTCGGGGATTTGGTAGCCCTCGACCCCGTCGGGGGCGTAGGGGTCGAGCACGGGGGTGATGACGACCTTGTCGGCTCGGGAGACCAGGTGGTGGATTTGGGACCGGGCGAGTTCGCCGAGCTGGTGGGAGTGTCCCCCGGCGCCGGTGATCAGGTCGGCGAGGGTGAGGTGGAGGTCCAGGGTCAAGGTGCCGATCCGCCACGGACTCCCCACCGACCCGACCGGGCGGACCGCCGCGTCGCGGCCGCCGGTGCCGCGGATGGTGCGGGTGCCGGCCCCGGACAGATCCAGCTCACACCGGCCCGAGCCGCTAGCCGGGCCATCGCCGGGGTCCTTGCCTGTCTCCGGGTCGGGGTTGTCTCCGGGGTGGGTGGGGGTGCCGGTGAGGAGGGTGGCGGCGTGGGTGGGGTCGGCCAGTGCTTCGAGGGCGGCGGCGCGGAGTTCTTGGCGGCTGCCGGCCAGCCCGGCGGCTTCGAGCGCGTCGG
>DUOB01000023.1 GCA_012839035.1 Propionibacterium sp. | reverse complement strand
CGACTCCGAGATCATCGACACTCTCATCGCAGGATTGCCCGAAGGAGCCATCTCGAAGTGGGATCGGGCTATCAAACGTCCGCAGCGTTACGGACGGTGGCGTCGCGAGCAGATTGCGCCTCTGGTCATTCGCGCCACACGAATGACCGGGCATGTTCAGGCCGAGGCCAAGGAGTTGGTACGGCGGTTCCCAGCACTCAAAGCGTATGAGGTTCAGCAGGCGGAGACTGCCTAAAGTTTGACGTGTGACGTGTCGCGTGACGCCGCCTAGCGACCGCTTGATGTCATGCGAGCCCCAACCACATGTGAGTCGCCGAACTCTAACCCAGCATGTCCTTCGTGTACGTCCAGACTGTCATCCTGTGGATGCCGAACCGCCGACAGATGGAGACGACGCTCTCGTCGTTCAAGCGGGCAGTTCGGATAGCGTCCACTTGACTCTCCGTCAGGGGTGTTCTAGCTCGTCTCCTAGGGTTCGCGACCACCCCCGGCTCGCCGTCAGCGGCAGCCTCCGGCTCTTCATCGATGCCGAGTTTCGCCTGATTCCACGCAGAACTCAGCCGCTCGAACCGCTGCCAGGTGTTCGGTTTGAGTCCACCCGCGTCCACTGGTGAATCGAGCCCGGCGGATGCTGGGCTTTTTTCGTTTCCCTGCCGAGTCCTGATGGGGGTGAAAAGCATGATCACCCTGGCCCGCGCGGAATGGACTGCGCGACGCGATGCGCATCACGAGCGGGTGGATGCGCTGCTCGCGGAGCACCGCTGGCGCAGCACCCGGGGCATCAAGCATCCGGTCGAGGACTTCCTGTTCGAGTACTACACCTATCGCCCCTATGAGCTCCGCCGCTGGCATCCGGGTCACGGGGTGGTGCTCGTCGACGCCGATGAGTGGCGGGGGAGGAAGGGCTATCGGGGCACCGAAGCCGGCGTACTCCTCGACACCCCGACCATCCTCGCCACCCGCGGCCGCACGGTGACGCAGGTGCTCGCGCTCCTGCGCGCGACCAGCCGGCGCAAACCGTCGTTCGGCTGCTTCGGCATGCACGAGTGGGCGATGGTCGACGGGCTGCAGTCGGACGAGACCCGCCACCCCCAGCTCGGGCTTCGGCTGACTCCGGACGGGGTGGGCAGGACGTTGCGGGAGGTGGGGGTGCGGTGTACGCATGTGGACGCCTATCGCTTCTTCACTCCGTCCGCGAAGCCCCTCAACGCCTGCACACCGACCAGGGAGAACCAGGTTGCACTCGATCAGCCGGGATGCCTGCACGTGGGGATGGACCTGTACAAGTCGGCGTACAAACTGAGCCCCATGGTCGGTTCCGACCTCATCGCCGACTGCTTCGAACTCGCCCGGCGGATCCGCGTGCTCGACATGCGGGCCAGTCCCTACGACGTGTCCTCGTGTGGGCTGTCCCCGGTGGCTGTGGAGACGGCGCGGGGACGGGGTGAGTACGCGGCGGAGCAGCGGGAGCTCGCCCTCGCTGCCCAGCCGCTGAGGGCGCGTCTGCTGGCGCAGATCGCTGCGATCGCAGAGACTGCTCCGGCCCTCTGCTGACGCCTGCGCAACCAGGGGCGCGCAAGGGGAATCCAGGGGTGCTCCGACGGGGCGGCGCGTGCGACAGTGTTCCCATGGGCACTCGGGCCCGGGAACGGGGCACCTGATGCAGAACATTCCCCTCGCCATCGCTCTCGGCGTGCTCGCGTCGATGGGCTTCGCGCTCGGCGCGACGCTCCAGCACAGCGGCGTCGATCGCATCTTCACCCCGGGCAGTGACAGGCACCTGAACGCCCACCGGGTGGGGCAGATGCTGCGTACCCCCATCTGGCTCCTCGGCACCGCACTCATCCTGGCCGGGGCCGGACTGCACCTCATCGGGGTCATGCTGGCCCCGGTGACGGTGATCCAACCGGTCGGGATCCTGGCCGTGCCGTTCGCGGTGCTGCTGGCGGCCCGGAAGAACCACACCCGTCCGACGGGCGGAATGTGGCTCGCGATTGGGATGGCGGTCGTGGGGATCGTGACGTTCACGCTGCTCTCGTCACGGACGGCCGCGACCGACACGGTTATCGACCTCCCGCTGATCCTCGGGGCCTCACTCGTGATCTGGGTCGGTGCGGGGGTCTGTGGCGCCTTCGGGGTCAGAGGGCCACACGGTTTCCGGTGCCTGGCCTGGGCGACGGCTGGGGCGTTCCTCTATGGCCTGGCCACTGCTCTCATGAAGACCAGCATCGAGCTGTACCGGCAGGGCGGGGAGAACCCGCACATGTTCTGGGTGACCGTGGCCGGGTTGGTCGCGTGCTATGCGGTGGGTGCGTGGCTGATCCAGCAGGCGTACGCCGCAGGCCCCGCCGAAATCGTGGTCGGGTCGATGACCGTCATCGACCCGCTCATCGCTGTCGCGTTCGGGATCATGGTGCTCGGCGAGGGCCGGGGCATCGATCCTCTGTCGGCTGTGGGCATGATCCTCATGGGGGCACTGGCCGCCTGGGGCGCTTCTTTGTTGTCGCAATTTCATCCGGACGTCACCAAGGCGGAGTACGCGTAGAACACGTGCCCGGACGCCGGGCATTCCACGGAAGGAATCACGAGGTGAAAATCCTCATCGGCCACGACACGTATCCCCCCGATGTCAATGGTGCTGCCCGGTTCACCGAGCGGCTCGCGATCGGCCTCCTGGGCCGCGGTCACCAAGTCCATGTGATCGCCCCGTCCACCACGGGCCGGCCCTTTGTCGAGGAACAGGACGGCATCGTCGTCCACCGGCTGCCCTCCCATCGATATCCGCTCGCTCCCCAGTTCCGGATCTGCCTGCCCTGGGAGATCGGCCGGCGGATCGACCGGATTCTCGACGAGGTGCGCCCGGACGTCATCCACATCCAGGGGCACTTCCTGATCACCCGCCTGCTGGCGACCCGCGCCCGGGCCCGTGGGATCCCGCTGGTGGCGACCAACCACTTCATGCCCGAGAACCTGGCGGATCACGTCCGGATGCCTCGCCAGGTGCAGGTGGCGGTTTCCCGCGCCGCGTGGCGCGATTGTGCCGGCGTGCTGGGGAAGGCGCAGGTCATCACGGCCCCGACGCCGCGTGCGGTCGAGCTGCTCGCGTCGTCGGCGGGGCTCCCCGGTGGGGTGGCGATCTCGTGCGGGATCGATGCGTCGCGCTATGAGCGGGCGACGAGCCGGGCCGCTGCCCGCACGATCCCCAACGTGTTGTTCGTGGGCCGATTGGACCAGGAGAAGCGGGTCGACGAGCTCATCAGGGCGTTCGCCCAATTGCCGGCGGACCTGCCCGCGCGGCTGGAGATCGTCGGCGATGGGGTCCATCGGGAGGAGTGGCGAGCTCTCGCCGACAAGGTCGGTATCGCCGATCGGACCGTGTTCCACGGGTTCATCAGCGAGGAGGACCTCCTGGCTGCCTATGGGCGCTGCGATGTGTTCGTCATGCCGGGGGTCGCGGAACTGCAATCCCTCGTCACCCTCGAGTCGATGGCCGCGGGCAAGCCGGTGATCGCTGCCAATGCGATGGCGCTGCCGCATCTGGTGCGGCCGGGACGCAACGGGTTCCTGTTCGAGCCCGGCAATGTCGGTGAGCTGGCCGGTTCCTTGGTCACGCTGTTGCGCGACCCCGGCCTGCGAGCCCGGATGGGCAGGGAAAGCCGCGCGATTGCCGCAGGTCATGCTCTCGACACCACGCTGGATCGGTTCGAGGGGATCTATGCCGACGTGACCGGGCGGATTGTGCCGCTGGGGCGGGCTGCCTAGCGGCCCTTGGGACTTGTCCACAAGCAGTGGCGGGGCGGGTTGTCCACAGCCGGTGTCCCGGTGATGGCACGATCACCCGGGTTACACGCATGTGTGGACCATGACCGAGATCGATTCCAACAGCCGCCCCGTCCTCCGTCTCAGTGAACCCGAGGACCTGCTCAGCGCGATTCCCTATCTGCTCAAATATCACCCCACTGATTCACTGGTCTTCCTGTTGTTGTCCGGGCGTCGGTTGGTGCTGACCGCACGGATCGGCCATGACCCCGAGGAAGAGCTGGACTGCGCGGCGATCGGACGTTATCTGAGTCGGTTGTGCACGGATCACGGTGCCGATGGGGTGATCCTGGTGGCCTATTGCGCGGATCCCGGCGAGGGCAGCGCGCTGCTCATCGACGTGATGATGGCGCTCGAATCGGTGATGGTGCATCATGCGCTGGTCGCCGATGGGTCGCGGTGGTGGTCCTGTCTGTGTGATCACGACGAGGACGACTGCGACTGCGATGCCGGCACGGTCTATGACTCGACGAGCTCGGCCGTTGCCGCCCAGGCGGTGCTGGCCGGGATTTCCCCGATGCCGAGCAGGGACGCACTGGCGGAATCGGTGGCGGGCCCCTCGGATGCGACGGACAGGGCGGCGGCAGCGACCGCGATCGAGGGGGCACTCAGCGCCCTGTCCGATCTGGATCTGGGGGAGCGATGCGACCGCATGGCGATCCTCGTCGAGCGGCATTGCATGAGCGGTGGGCCGCTGACGGGAGAGGAGTACGCGGAGTTGGCGGTGCTCGCCTATGAGGGGGCGGTGCGCGACGTGGCTGTGGCCCGGATGCGACCCGACGACGCTGCCGCGCACGTTGCCCTGTGGCGGCAGGTGGTCGACCGGACCGTGGCACCGTTCGAGTCCGCGCCTTTGTGTTTGCTCGGTCTGGCGGCCTGGATCTCCGGCAACGGGGCGCTGCAGGTTGTCTGCATGGAGCGGGCTGAACGGATCAATCCCGACTATTCCTTGCTGCGAATCCTGGATGAGATCAACAACCGCGCGTTGCCGCCCTCGGTGTGGGATGAACTGCGATCTGCGTGAGGGCGCTGACCGGGTTGTGACGGCATTCGGGTGGCCTGGTGCTCCCGGGTTAGCGTGGCCCGATGGATTTCGTGGTGTGTGGTGAGGCGCTGATCGATCTGGTGCCGCAGGAAGCCGGGGACAGCTTCCGAAGCACGTGGAGCGCCCTGTCGGCGGGTGGACCGATGAACACGGCGATCGGCCTTGCCCGGCTGGGGGAGTCCGTGCAATTCGCGGGGCGGTTGTCGAACGACGCGTTCGGTCGGCAACTTCAGGCCCACCTGCGGGAGAATCGAGTGGGTGTGGACCTTGCGACGGTGACGAACGACCCGACATCGCTCGCGGTGGTGAGCCTCGATGAGCAGCAGAAGGCCACGTATGCGTTCCACTTCGACGGGACCGCCAATTTTGGCTGGCAGCCGGCCGAAGTCCCGGAGCTCAAGGACACTCAGTGGCTGCACGTCGCCTCGCTGTCCACCGTGGTCCAGCCGGGAGCCGGCGTGTTGCTCGACTGGGCCGACCACCATGGTGGTCCGCTTTCGCTCGACATCAACGTCCGACCTTCTGTCATCCCGGACCCGCAGACGTATTGGGCCCGGGTCGAGCCGTGGCTGGAACTGATGGGGGAGCGCAGCGGCGTGGTCAAGGCCTCCGACGATGACATCGCGTTCCTCGCCGAAGCCTCCGACGTGGAGGGGACAGCCACACGGGTCATGGCGCAATGGTGGGAACGGTTCGGCTTCTCCATCGGGGTGGTGACACTGGGCCCGGACGGCGCCTATGCCATCGACGAGCACGGCGCCGAGTCCTTCGTTCCCGGCCGAGTGGTCGAGGTTGTCGACACGGTGGGTGCCGGTGACACGTTCATGGCGGGGTTTCTCGCCGAGTTCGCCAGCACACGACGGCTGGGGGCCGCACTCGCGCAGGGGGTGACCGCTGGGGCGTACGTGTGTGGGAAACAGGGGCCGCAACCGCCGAACCGGGCGGAATTGGACGCCTTCTCGCGCGCCTGATGTGTGGAATCAAGGGGTGGCTGTGCGGGGTATCATGGGGCCATGTGTCCGCACCAGCTGCTTCGATAGCCGCGTCTCGCCTGACCAGCCTGAGCTGGGGCGCGAACGCGGCCAACCCCGAACGCCCTGAGCGGTGCGGGGTTTTTTCATGTCCGGAGCAGTGAAATCAGGAGAAAACGAGTGAGCGAGCAGGTACGCGACCACAAGCCCTATGACCCCGTCCAGTCGCAGGAGCGCTGGCAGAAGTTCTGGGAGGACGACCAGACCTTCAAGCCTCTCGACGACGGGTCGAAGGAGCGGCGCTATGTGCTCGACATGTTCCCCTACCCGTCCGGTGACCTGCACATGGGGCATGCCGAGGCGTTCGTCATGGGCGACGTCGTCGCGCGGTATTGGCGCCTGAAGGGCTATGACGTGCTGCACCCGATCGGGTGGGATTCGTTCGGTCTGCCGGCGGAGAACGCGGCGATCAAGCGGAATGCGCATCCTGCGGAGTGGACGTACGCCAACATCGAGACCCAGGCGACCTCGTTCCGGCGCTATGGCCTGAGCTTCGACTGGTCGACGCGCCTGCATACGTCGGACACCGACTATTACCGCTGGACCCAGTGGCTCTTCAACCGCTTCTATGAGCGGGGCCTTGCCTATCGGAAGAACTCGTTCGTCAACTGGTGCCCGAGCTGCCAGACGGTGCTCGCCAACGAACAGGTGGTGCAGGGGCTGTGTGAACGCTGCAGCTCGCCGGTGACCAAGCGGCAGCTGAACCAGTGGTATTTCAAGATCACCGACTATGCCGATCGGCTGCTCGATGACATGAAGCTCCTCGAGGGCAACTGGCCGGACCGCGTGCTGGCGATGCAGCGCAACTGGATCGGTCGCTCCGAGGGCGCCTATGTGGACTTCGTCATCGAGGGCCGCGAAGAGCCGGTGACCGTGTTCACGACCCGGCCCGACACCCTCTTCGGCGCCACGTTCTTCGTGGTCGCGCCGGAGGCGGCGCTCGCGGATGAGATCGTCTCCGACGAACAGCGTGCGGAGTTCGAGGCCTATCTGGAGAAGACCAAGCAGGCCACCGAGATCGAGCGCCAGTCGACCGAACGCCCCAAGACCGGGGTGTTCCTGGGCGTGCATGCGATCAATCCGGTGAACGGTGAGCGGATGCCCGTGTGGGCGGCGGACTATGTGCTGGCCGACTATGGCACGGGTGCCGTCATGGCCGTCCCGGCCCACGATCAGCGTGACCTCGACTTCGCCAAGACCTATGACCTCCCCGTGCGGATGGTTGTGGACACCGGTGAGGCAGACCCGGCGGAGTCCTTCGTCGCCACCACCGGCGACGGTGCCTATGTCAACTCCGGTGAGCTGGACGGGCTGACCGACAAGGTGTCGGGCGTCAGCCGCATCATCGCGGCGCTCGAGGCCAAGGGCGAGGGCCGCGGTGCCATTACCTTCCGGCTGCGCGACTGGCTCCTGAGCCGGCAGCGGTTCTGGGGCTGCCCGATCCCGATCATTCACTGCCCGAGCTGCGGCGAAGTGCCGGTGCCGGACGACCAGCTGCCGGTGGAACTGCCGGACCTGCGGGGCGCGGCGCTCCAGCCGAAGGGCACTGCGCCGCTGGCCGGCCCCGACGCCGCCGCATGGCGCGAGGTTGCCTGCCCCACCTGCGGTGGCCAAGCCGAACGGGACACCGACACCATGGACACGTTCGTTGACTCGTCCTGGTATTTCTATCGCTATTGCTCCCCGGGCTATGACGGCGGTCCGTTCGACCCGGAGGATGTGCGGCGCTGGATGCCGGTGGCGCAATACGTGGGCGGGGTGGAGCACGCCATCCTCCACCTGCTCTATATGCGCTTCTTCACCAAGGTCCTCCACGACATGGGGATGGTCGATTTCATCGAGCCGATGCAGAAGCTGCTGAACCAGGGCCAGGTCATCAACGAGGGCAAGGCCATGTCCAAGTCGCTCGGCAACGGTGTCGACCTCGGCGTGCAGATCGACAAGTTCGGCGTGGACGCGATCCGCACCACGGTTGTCTTCGCGGGCCCGCCGGAGGAGGACATCGACTGGGCCGATCTGTCGCCGGCATCGACACTGCGCTTCCTGCAGCGGGCCCTGCGGATCGCCGAGGACGTCACGAGCGAGCCGGGGATCGACCCGGCGGGTGGTGATGTGGCGCTGCGACGGGTGACCCACCACGTCGTCAACGAGCTGAACCAACTGCTCGATTCGCAGCGGTTCAACGTGGCCGTTGCCCGGATCATGGAGCTGGTCAATGCCACCCGCAAGACGATCGACAGCGGCGCCGGCGCCGCCGATCCCGCCGTGCGGGAGGCGGCCGAGACCGTGACGATTGCGCTGAGCCTCTTCGCGCCCTATATCGCCGAAGACATGTGGGAGGCGCTCGGCCATCAGCCGTCGGTCGCCAACGCGTCCTGGCCGGTCGTCGATCCCGCGTTGCTCGTCAACGAATCCGTCACCTGTGTCGTGCAGGTCAAGGGCAAGGTCCGGGCCAAGCTCCCGGTCTCGCCGGATGTCTCGGAGGACGAACTGAAGGCGCTCGCGCTGGCGGACGCCAACGTGCAGCGTTCCCTCGGCGACCGGGAGATCCGTCAGATCATCGTCCGGGCACCAAAGCTGGTGAGCATCGTCCCGGCCTGACCGTGATCACGCCCGTTTTGCGACCTCGACCCAAAGGCCTGCGTGGTCGGTGTTGTCGATCTCGAACTGTCGGTGGCTGACCGCGGTCATC
The DNA here is from genome assembly GCA_012839035.1 of Propionibacterium sp. Taxonomy (GTDB): domain Bacteria; phylum Actinomycetota; class Actinomycetes; order Propionibacteriales; family Propionibacteriaceae; genus Enemella. The sequence continues at coordinate 61,879 of DUOB01000023.1, read as the reverse complement.
GATGGTGAGACCAGCACGTGGTCGATCCCGATCAGGGGTCCGAACCGGGATCCCGGGCCGGCGGTCGGCCACGTGCGGGGTAGGCCCGCGCCGGTGATCCTGGCGGTGGAGCTCAGACCATCCTCCTCGAGCAGCGGGCGCAGGGTGGCGTGTCGGTCGATCGCGTTGAAGTCGCCCGCCACCACGAGCGGCTCACCCACATGCGGGCGGATGTGCTCGCGCAGCGACCGCGCGTCGGTGAACCAGGGATCCCGGCCCCCCATCGGGTTCACCGGATGGACGCCCATGAGCAGAATGGGGCCGGTGTCGTGGTGGATGCGAGCGAGCGGGGACCCGAACGTCGTCCCACCCGAGCCCAGGTTGTCCAGCGGCAACCGGGAATAGATCGAGGTGCCGGCGGCTCCGGTGCCCTTGTGGACCTGATGGGGGTACGCCCGCGCAAAGCCTCTGAGTCTCAGCTCGGCACGAGTCTCGTGATCAATCTCGATCAGGACGACGGTGTCCGCGTCATCGATCTTTCGGATGAGCTGGTCCAGGTCCCCGCGGCCCCAGTCGAGGTTGATGACGGCCACGCTCAGCGGCGTCCGATGTGCCACCTGGTCGGACCGATAGAACGGTGCTATCCAGGACAACTGCCACACCAGACCGGCAGCCAGGGGCAGACCCAGCGCCGCCACCCAGGTGCGGCGTACGCGGAGGGCGGCGAAGCCGACCAGCAGGAGCGCTACGAGCCAGGCGATGATCCCGAAGTGTACGAATGCTGCTGCCTGCACTGTCCTGGTGGACAGCAGCTGCAGTGTGGGTGACAGCCCAAGCAGCAGTGCCCCGACCGCCGGAATGGCCGCCACGCCGGCGGCAAGGAGCAGCATGGTCGAGAAGGCTTTCCCGGTCGGCTTCGAGGCTTTCGTCATGCCCCGAGCCAAGCGCATTCAAGCGCTGACGTATACCGGTCTAGGGGCCAATTACGTTTCCCAGGGGCGCAGGGTGCAGTCGTTTGTGCTGGTATGAGTGTGTTTATTGTCACCTCGCGTTATGATCTGATTCGTGGCAACTTTGGGACCGCGGCCGGTGGCTGAACCGTCCCTGAGACTGTCCGCAGCACGCGCGGCGGTCTTGGCTTACCTCGTCGAGTCGGGCGAAGCCGTCACGGTGCAGTCCGTGTCGCACAGCAGCGGTCAGCATCCGAACACAATCCGGGAGCACTTGGAGGCTCTCGTCGATCTGGGCTTCGTGACGCGGGACCGGTTGCCCCCGGAGGGCCGCGGTCGTCCGGCGATCGCCTATCAGGTGCGGACGGAGAGTTCTCCGCTGCGCAGCACTCGGGAATATGCTGCACTGGTCGATGCGCTGGTCCAGCAGCTCAAAGCAACGTCCAAGGATTTGCAGGCGGACTCGCTCGAAGTGGGCCAGCGGTGGGCGGAGGGCATGGACTCCGACGAGTCGCTGATCGATCTCCTGCAGCGCATGGGTTTCGAGCCTGTGCAGGAAAGCCCTCGAACGCTTTTGCTGGAAACCTGCCCTGTGCTCGCAGCGGCACACAACAATCCGGATGCCGTGTGCACGATGCACCAGGGCTTCCTGCGGGCGATCAGTCATCAGGATGTCGAGCTGGAGCCTTTCGTCCATGGTGGCTGCCGCCTGCACCTGCCCGAGCCGCAGTCGGAAGAGACGGAGGAGTCGGCGGTCGAGACCGACGAGCCGGACGAGGACTGACTCGGACGAAGACTGACTCGGGCGAGGACTTGACTCCTGCGAGGTTGTCCACAGCACATGCGGTCGTTTGTCACGTGTCCACAAGAGGATCGCCATCCTGACCCGCTGGGCTCCGGACCACGCATACATGGGTCATGAGGCGACGACACGATGACGTTCTGACCGACTATGTGCGCGAGCGGTTGGACCGCATCGTCACGGACTCCGCTCGAGAGTCAGCTGTGTCGGAGGCTGCGCTGCGCACGATCCTCCGCCCGCGTCCGATGCTGGGCGGTCTCGTCCTCGGAGCCGACCAGGAAGCGAACGACACGGGCGTTGCCCCGCCGAGGCGGACCGGGGACGCCGCGGATCCGGCCACGGAGCATCCGCTCGTGGCGGAATCCCATGAGGATGCCGCGGACCAAGGGTCCCCTGCTCGGGGCGAGACACGTCTTGGCCGGAGGATGCTGTCCAGCCCATTCACTCGCCAGCATGTCCTGGTCATCGGCGTGGTTCTGGCGGTGGGGGTGCTCATTGCGGTGTTTGCGTTGACCCGAGCTCGCGCGGTGCCGGTGGACCCTCCTGCGCCTGTGTCGGCACCGGTGATCACCGAGGCACACATTGGTGGACCACCGGAGCCCGCGCCCAGCCCGACGACTGCTCCGATCCGCATCCACGTGGTCGGTGAGGTGCGAGCGCCTGGTGTGCACTCGCTGCAAGTGGGTGCTCGGGTGGCGGATGCCATCGAGGCTGCCGGCGGTCTGACTGATGACGCGAGGCCGGGTGAGCTCAATCTGGCTCAGGAGTTGTTCGACGGTCAGCAGGTGGTCATCGGGGGACAACGGGGCGTCAGCGCAGTGCGAGGCGCGGATGTGTCGGCTGGCGGGGCTGCGGAGGGCCCGTCGGGTGGCACCAGCGGCAAGGTCAATCTCAATACGGCGACGGCGGCCCAGTTGGATGCGTTGCCGGGGGTGGGGCCCGTCACCGCCGAGAAGATCGTGGCGTGGCGCACGGAGCACCGGTTCACTCGCATCGAGGAACTGCAGGAGGTGCCGGGGATTGGGCCCAAGACGTTCGCGGAAATCGCTCCGCACGTGACGGTGTGAGGTGCAGGACTCCTCGGGGGTGCGACGAGACCTTCGACTGGTCCCGCTGGGCATGGCGGCCTGGGCGGCAGCTTGGATCGGGATGGGCGGGCAGCGCCGAGTGCTCATCGGTCTGTTCGCTGCGGGTGCGCTGTGTGTGCTGTTGGCAGGGGTGCGGCGCTCCGCGCTGGTGGGCGGCGTGGCGTTGGTCCTGATCGTGGTGGGGGGCCTTTCGGCCATTCGGTTCCAGCACTACGCGACGTCCCCGTTGGCGCACCTGGCCGGTGAGCGCGCGGTCGTCGAAATCGAATTCGTGCTCAAGGGAGATCCGCGTGTTCGGGAGCATTCCCGCTTCGGTGGGCGAACGGTCACCGCCGTCGTCGACGTCGTGCGGGTGGAAGGTCGGGGAGAAGCCTTCACAGGGCGCCAGCAAGCCCACCTGACGAGTGGCTGGGACAACGGTGCGGAACTCGCCACGCTGGTGGCCGGCACCACTGCGCAGGCTTCGGTGAGACTGGCGCCGACCGACTCCGGGCCATCCGTCGCATTCGCCTCCCTTCGTTCGCCTCCGCAGATCGTTCGACCGCCGGGGCGGGCTGCCACCGCGGTTGAGGGCGTGCGGGCGGGACTGCGGGCGGCTGTCGAGGACCTGCCCATTGATCGGCGAGCACTCGTGCCGGCCCTCGTCGTCGGTGACGTCTCGCTCCAGACAGCCGAGCTGACTGATGATTTCCGGACCACGGGGCTCACCCATCTCACCGCGGTTTCCGGGGCGAATCTCTCCCTCATGTTGGCCTTTCTGTTGACCGTTGCCCGGTGGCTCGGAGTGCGTGGGAGATGGCTGCACGTGGTGGGTGTCGCTGGGGTGGTGATTTTCATCGCTTTGTGCCGGACCGAACCGAGCGTCCTGCGAGCGTCCGCGATGGGGCTCGTGGCCCTGGCAGCATTGGGTGGCCACGCGCAGCCGGGCAAGGGAGCGCGGCATCTGTGCACAGCGGTTATCGCGCTGGTGCTGATCGATCCATGGCTGGGGCGGTCGGTCGGCTTCGCGTTGTCGGTGCTGGCGTCCGCGGGGATCATCGGTTGGTCGGCCCTGTGGCGAGATCGGATGACGTGGTTGCCGCGGCCGATCGCAGAGGCGGTGACTGTCCCACTGGCCGCGCAACTGGCGACCCAGCCGGTGGTGACAGCCATCTCCGGTGAGGTCTCGGTGGTCGGGTTGGTGACCAACGCTCTCGCGGGGCCTTTTGTCGGACCGGCCACGGTGCTCGGGTTTGCTACCGCAGGGTTGTCGGTCGTTTGGCTGCCGGCAGCGGAGTTCACGGGGTGGTTGGCTGGCTGGTGTGCGCAGGGGATCATCTGGGTCGCCGGAGCCGGGGCCGGGCTGCCCGGAGCGGCTTGGACCTGGCCGACCAGTGCAGCCGGGCTCGTCGTGATCGGGGTGGGCTGCGTGGCAGGCTTCCTCCTCTGCGGGTGGCTGTTGGCGTCGCGCTGGTCCTCTCTCGGGGCGAGTGCGGTGATGATCGCCCTTGTTGCTCAACCTCAGATCGTGCCCGGTTGGCCGCCGGATGCCTGGCTTGTCGTGGCCTGTGATGTCGGCCAGGGCAGTGCGACGGTCCTTCGCGCAGGCGAGCGAGCCGCAGTCGTGGTGGACACCGGCCCGGACCCGAGGCTCATGGAGCGATGCCTGGACCAGCTCGGGATCCACTCGGTGCCCCTGCTGGTGCTGTCCCACTATCACAGCGATCACTTCGAGGGGCGTTCCGCGATCCTGGGGCGACGTCCCGTCGGGATGGTTCTTGTATCTCCGTTGGCTTCGCCCGCAGGGGCCGCGGAGAGAGTACGCGCAGAGACCGCCAGCCTGGGCGTGCCACTGGCGGCAGCGTGGCCGGGACAGCAGTTGCGCATAGGAGACGTGCGATGGCGCACACTCGGGCCGGTATCGGTGCCACAGGTGGTGGCAACGTCCGACGGGGAGTCCTCGGCGGAGAACGATGCCGGTGTCGTGGCGATGGCAGAGGTGGGTGGTCTTCGCGTCCTGCTCACCGGTGACGTCGAGCCCACGGGGCAGCGAGCCTTGCTCCGCGCGGGCGCCGAACTGCGGGCGGACATCGTCACCGTTCCGCACCACGGGTCCGGTCGCCAGGATGAAGCCTTCCTGCGGGCAGTCGGGCCGGGAATTGCGCTGGTGAGTGTTGGGGAGGACAACGACTATGGGCACCCGGCATCAAGAACCTTGCGGCTGTTGGAGCAGTCCGGGCAACAGGTGCTGCGCACGGATCTGCAGGGTGCGCTGGCGGTGGGCGGACGTCGTCACCAACCGGTGCTCACCACCCAACGCTGACGACCCGATCCTGGGAAGCCGTCTTGAACACTGAGTCCATGCGCATGAGACGTGCCCTCTGCAGTGGGACGATATGGTGACAATGGGCCGTGCGGGATGTGGATTCCCGTTGCACTGCAGTCCTTTCCAGCAGTTCTGACTCGGGTGCGGTGCTGGTGCGCGGGAGCGGTGAGGGGAACACCATGTCCAACGGGTTCGGCCAGCCGGGGCCCCAGCTGCCCACTCGCTCACCGGGTGTCCCGCCGAGCTATCCAGGGCAGCCTGGGAATCCCGGCATGGGCGGTCCCGGATATCCGCCGATAGGCCCTTATGGGCCGCCGGTGTCCCGACCGAGTTTCAAACCAATACGTGGACTTGGGACTGCAGCGATCGTTTTCGCCACCTTGAGCACGGTCGGGCTGTTCGCAGCGCTGCTCCCCGAGACGCTCTTTCTGTTCTTGGGGCTCTCGCCGTTCTTGGACCTCCCGGGGTGGCTCGCGATGATCCTTGTCGTTCTTGTGGGGGCCGCTTGGGCTGCCTCCGGCTGCCTGGCCATGGCATGGCTGTGGCGTGCCCGCCAGAACGCAATGCTCTTCGCGCCGAATGCCCCCCACGCACTGACCCCGCCCTGGGCCGTCTTCGGTTGGATCGTGCCGATCGTGTCCTATTGGTTCCCCGTGGTGATGGTGCGTGACGTTGCTCGGGCGACAGTGCGCAAACCGATGGGAGGCCTGCTCGCCGGGTGGTGGGCGACCTATGTGATCGGTGCCCTGAGCGGAACGCTCACCGCCCAATTGATCGTCCTCGGCCGATTCCATCTCGGGGTCTTCGGGGTGGTTGCCCTCGTCGCACTCATCACCACCGGCATCGCGCTCGTGCTCTGGGGCAGCATCATCCACATCATCAGCAGCGCACAGGAGGAACGGGCCCCGGTGATGCCCGGGCCCCCCGCGCCGGCCACGCGACGTGCGACCCCCGTCGGCGCTGTGGCAGGGAGCCTGGCCGGTGTACTCCTCCTCACCGCCGGGGGGATCACCATCGTCGGGTGGAACGCCTCCCGGAGCTATTCGGCGTACAACCCGTCCTCATATCCGACCGATACGAGGACGACGCAACCGACCACACAACGTGCGGCCACCACAGGACCACCGACCCGCACCCAGGCCCCGACTACCGTGCCGCCACCGACGACGACTCGCCCGACGGCCAAGGCCATGCGCGTCGCGAACACGTGCGGCACGGACACCCATCGGACCGACTGCTATCTCACCGTGCGATCTCTGCCGCACACGAGTGGAGCTGAGATGGGCAAGGCTCCGGAGGGGGCCACAGTGCTCGTGGTGTGTCAGGTGCGCGGGGAGCGCGTCAGCTCTTCCGCACTCGGCACGTCATCGGACGTCTGGAGCAGGTTGGAGTCGGGTGGATACGTCTCCTCGATCTTCCTCGACGGTGGATCGAAATACAGCGTCGAAACACCGTGCTGAGTGGGAAGGCCTGACTCAGCGACCTTCTCCGTGCGCAGCGACAATGTCGTCGACCGTTCCGTCGTGGATCGCTTGGACGAGTCCGTCGATGGCCTCCTCCAATTGGTCATACATCGCCACAAAGGCGTCGCGCGGATAGCCCCAGGGATCAGGGACGTCGAGAACGCCGTCCTTGGTGTCCTTGGCGAAGGCGCCCATGCGCACAACCTTGGCCCGGTCCTCGGGCCTTTTCGCCATTGAGAGAATGTCAGCCACATTCGAGTCGTCCATGGCCAGGATGAGATCGGCTTCTGCGAAATGGTCCGCGACGAACTGTTGGGCGACGGTGGTGAAGACATAGCCGCGGTGCTCACCCTCGACCACCGTCAGATCGAAGGCTGGCTCACCGATGTGGTAGCCGGCGGTCCCGGCGGAACTCACAGTGACGTGATCGAGCCCGGCTTCGGCGAGTTTGTGCACCAGGACAGACTCCGCAGCGGGGGAGCGGCAGATGTTGCCGAGACAGACGGTCATGATGTGCATGCGGCTGAGTGTCTCAGGAATAGCCGGGTTCAGCGACTTGCCTGCACCCGGATCGTCCGTTCAGGACGTGCGGGCGGAGCCGCGGAAGAAGTCGAGGATTTGCTGCACGGGCATGGGATCCCCCTCTGGGGAGGCGCCGTCACGTCGGCAACTGCTCTGCACCTCGGCGTGGAGCCGCTCCATGCGGGCATCCAACTGCGCGGCCGTCTCCGCAGCATCCTGGAGTTCGTCGACCAGGTGAGGAGGGACTTCGCCCCGGTATTTGTAGAAGATCTTGTGTTCCAGACTCGCCCAGAAATCCATCGCGATCGTCCGGATCTGCACCTCGACGTTGATCGGAACGGGGCCTGTGGTGAGGAACACCGGGATCTCGATGATCGCGTGCAGTGACTTGTAGCCACTCGGCTTCGGGTTCTTGATGTAGTCCTTGATCTCCAGCACACGAACATCACTCTGGGACGCCAGCGCATCGAGGATTTGATAGGTGTCCGCGATGAAGCTGCACGTGATCCGTACGCCCGCAATGTCGAAGATCTTTTCGCGAATCGACTCGATGGTGGGGTCGCAACCCCTGCGCACGGCCTTGTCGAGAATGCTCGACATCGTCTTCACTCGCGACCCGACGTGCTCGATCGGGTTGTAGTGGTGCAGGTGCAAAAATTCCTCGCGCAGGATGTTCACCTTGGTGAGAACCTCCTCCACCGCGAACTGATGTTCCATCAGCATGCGCTCCGCCTCGTCCCTCATGCGCTTGATGGAAACGAGCATTTCGGGGGCGATAGCGGTGGGTTCGACTAGGACCGGCGGCAATGGCGTCACATCGGCCGTCGTTCGCGCTGGCGATTGAGGCATGCGGTGAGTCTAGGTGGGGGGAGAGACCTTTTCATGCGGCGGCGTTGCCCAGCGGGTTGAAGTCAGCGACCAGGCAACCCACCGCCGTAGGAGCCCTCCTGACCGTCCGTCTCCGGTTACGGTGAAGCCATGGCTCCTCGCGGATGGGAACAGCATCGGGCAGCGGTTCACCGGCTGCGCGACTCCTATGCAGCACTTCCCCCTGGCACGAGGGTGAGGCTCGCGAAACGCACGTCCAATCTCTTCCGGCCCCGCGGGCGTCCCGACCACCCCGGTCTCGACGTCAGCGGGCTCACCGGTGTCATCGCGCTGGACACGGCGGCCCAACCCGGTCCCGGTGAGCCGGTCGCCACGGCTGATGTCCAGGGCATGTGCACCTATGAATCCCTCGTGGCAGAGACGTTGCCGCTCGGGCTGATCCCGCTCGTCGTGCCACAACTGCGGACGATCACCCTGGGCGGCGCGATCACGGGCCTCGGCATCGAGTCCACGAGCTTTCGCAACGGATTCCCCCATGAGTCGGTCCTGGAGATGGAGATCCTCACCGGCGCAGGGGAGATCGTCACCGTACGCCCGGGCGACGAGCTGTTCGACGCCTTCCCCAACTCCTATGGATCGCTCGGCTATGCCACCCGCCTGAGGATCGAATTGGAGCGGGTGCCGGCGTACGTCCAACTCCGACACCTCCGCGTGGGTGACCTCGACGAACTGACCCGGACCCTGACATCGGTGGCAGCTCCGGGCACTCACGACGAGAAGCAGGCCGATGCGATCGACGGTGTTGCGTTCTCACCGGACGAGATCTATCTGACGTTGGCGACATGGACCGATGAACCGGGACCGGTCAGCGACTACACGGGGCAGGAGATCTATTACCGATCCCTGCAGGAACGCGGCACGGACCGGCTCACCATGCACGACTATCTGTGGCGGTGGGACACCGACTGGTTCTGGTGTTCCCGTGCGTTCGGGGCGCAGCACCCGGTGGCTCGGCGGCTGTGGCCCAAACGGTGGCGTCGGTCGGATGTCTATCACCGGCTCGTCGGGCTGGACCGTCGCTTCGGTCTCCTCGACCGGCTGGATGAGCGGGCGGGCCGACCTGCCCGCGAACGGGTGATTCAGGACGTCGAAGTCCCGGTGGAGCGGCTCAGCGAATTCCTCGCCTGGTTCGACGATGTGGTCGGGATGCGGCCGGTCTGGCTCTGCCCTGTGGTCGCGCGCGGGACCTCGACCGGCGGTCGGTGGCCGCTCTATCCGATGGAGCCCGGACGGATCTGGGTCAACATGGGATTCTGGGGAACGGTCCAGGTAGGGCCGGAGGCGCCGAATGCGCCGATGAACCGTGCGATCGAGGCCAAGGTGCTGGAGCTTGGTGGCCACAAGTCGCTCTATTCCGAGGCATTTTTCGATGAGGAAACCTTCGATCGTCTCTACAACGGCCCCCACTTGGCCGCGGTCAAGGAACGCTATGACCCGGACAACCGATTGACCTCTCTCTACGACAAGGCGGTGCGACGACGATGACGCCCTCGAGCAGTTCCCCGAGCCCTACACTCCCGATCGCCGAGGCAGTGACCTCGTTGCTGAGGGACGGCATGCCTGTGCGTTTCACGGCCTACGACGGCAGCGCCGTCGGCCCTGAGGACTCGGAGCTGGGGCTGGAGCTGCTCAACCGGCGTGGGTTGGCGTACATCCTCACCGCACCCGGCGATCTCGGGATGGCGCGTGCCTATATCGCGGGTGACCTGGTGCTGCACGGGGTGCACCCGGGGGATCCGTACGCGCTCCTGACCGGACTGCAGGGTCGGTTGCAGTTTCGTACGCCGAGCGCTGCGGAGCTCGTGACTCTCGCCAAGTCCCTGGACCTGTGGCAACTGCGAGCGCCGGCTCCGCCACCACAGGAACGGCTGCCCCGGTGGCGCCGCATGGTGGAGGGTTTTCGCCACTCACTCGCACGGGATGCCGAGGCGATTTCGCATCACTACGACGTGTCGAACCGCTTCTATGAGCTGGTGCTCGGCCCCTCGATGGCGTACACGTGCGCCATCTATCCCACCGCCACCGCCACGCTGGAGGAGGCACAGCACGAGAAGCACGACCTCATCGCCCGCAAGCTCGATCTGCAACCGGGGCAGCGGTTGTTGGATGTCGGCTGTGGGTGGGGAGGGATGGTGCGGCACGCGGTACGGCATTACGGCGTGCAGGCGCTCGGCGTCACGCTCTCCAAACAACAGGCCGAGTGGGCACAGGCAGCGATCGAACGGGAAGGTCTGGGGGATCGGGCCGAGGTGCGCCACATGGATTATCGCGAGGTGGCGGAAACAGGCTTCGACGCAATCAGCTCGATCGGGCTCACCGAACACATTGGGGTGGCCAACTATCCGGCCTATTTCTCACAGCTGCGCAGTCGGCTTCGGCCCGGTGGGCGACTGCTCAACCACTGCATTACACGATCGCACAATCGGCATCATCCGATCGGGGCGTTCCTCGACCGTTATGTGTTTCCCGACGGGGAGCTGACGGGATCCGGTCGCATCATGGCGACGGCTCAGGATGCCGGCCTGGAGGTCATGCACAGCGAAAACCTGCGTCCGCACTATGCGATGACGTTGACAGCTTGGTGTCGCAATCTCGTCGAGAACTGGGATGAGTGCGTCGCGCAGGTGGGTGAGGGGACCGCGCGGGTCTGGGGGCTGTATCTCGCCGGTTCACGCGTCGGATTCGAACGCAATGAGACCGAACTCCATCATGTGCTGGCCGTACGCACCGAATCGGGCGACAGCGGAGGATTTCCACTGCGCCCGACTTGGTGATGGGTTGACCGAAATCAGATCTTGACTGATGCCATCTGGCAACGCCAGTCCGTGGGCATCTCGGTGGCGAGTGCATTCAGCACCGGCTCCGAGAGCTGATTTCCGAGCAGTTCGTCGGCGACGGGATAGAGGACAGCGTCCTCCGTTTCGTTGTGCGCGTCGAAGTGCTGGCGCAGTGCCCCGAAGATGGTCAGCGCCATGGTCGGATCTGGATCGTCGGTCTGGAGCAGCTGGTCCAGTTCGTCCAGGAGATCCCAGATCACCCCGTGTTCGCGGAGCATCACGAGCACAGGGCCCGGGTTGCTGTGGGCGAGCGGGGGGAAGATGAACACTTCCTCCACCCAGAAGTGGTGGCGGAGGCGTCGGATGGCTTCCTCGAGTGGGAACTTGGCGATTCGGTCGGACCGGGCTGCTCTCGCAAACGCAGCGAACTGCGTGTCAATCGCGTGATGTGCATGTGCCATGCGTTTGCCTGCGGTTGTCATGATGAACCCCCTTGTTCGGTGCCCCAGCTTACCATATTCGAACACCTGTCCGGAAGGGTTATGCTTGCATTCTGTGGGTGATTTATGCCACAATTCCCCCCTGTTTCCCGGTTCGCATCAAAGTCGTGTCGCGGGGTGGGCTCTGCGGGATGCGGTTCGCGCATTTCGGCCGCATTTTCGTGTCAGCATCAATCGCCCCGGGTGGCATTCCGATAGGTGCCCGGAGGTTTTCCCATTTCCATCGCGAATCCCTTGGGTCAGATGTTCGGCGTGAGCAGATATTCCGCGAGCACCGGATGCGGATCGAAGGCGGAGCGGCGAACACGACCGGTGGGCACCCAGCGATGGGTTTCGAAATACGCGCGGGCGCGCCAGTCCTCGGCGAGGAGCCATTGCCGTACGCCGGTCACCGCGCCCGTGCGCCAGTGACGCAACCCTTCGCTATAGAGCTGGTCGCGAAGGTCCGTGTCCTGCATGCGGTCGGCGATGACCAGATGGCGCAGTTGGTCCTCGGTGTATTTCACCCAGCCGCACAGTCCCTCCGCATCCTCGGCGACGGTGAAGGTGATCCAGGGATCGCTGAACTCTGATTCGGTCGCCGCCAAGTGCTGGGTCAGGGGGAAGCTTGCCGCGGAGGGGTAGGCCTGCGGGGCGGCCGCCAGGGTCGCCGTGCGCTCAAGTGTCACGAGGGCCGGAAGGTCCTCGAATCGGGCTGGCCGAATCTGCATCATGGGGCCATGTTAATCCAATAAGTCCGTGAAAAATAGGCTGGAGCGGGCGGGACTTGCCTGTGCGGACAGAGCAGGGGCGAACCTCACGTCCGCAGCGGCCGGCCCGGGCAGTGAAGGGTCTCCACGGTGCGGGGCTCCTCGGACCTGCCTCGTATGCTGCATCCCACCCCCGGACACCATTCCGGGGCCATGGTTGGCGGGAGCGCGGACGCGCCGGCACCAAGCAAGAACGGATGGGCGCATGGGACCTATGGCACGGGTCGAGGAATTGTGGGTCGACCGGGGACTCCCGCGCGCGGTGGACGTGATTCTCGCTGACCGCATCGTCGGAGGCTGGCGGTCCGCCGCTGTCGGGGCCGCCGAGGGGCGGGTGCTCGAGTTCGGCTTCGGGTCGGGTGCCAACCTCCGCTTCTATGGCGAGAGCGTCAAGGAGGTGCTCGCGGTTGACCCCTCGGACCTTGCGTGGCGTGCGGCACAGCCCGGTATCGCCAGGTTCGGTCGTCCCGTCACTCGCATTGGTGACGACGCCGCGCTGATCGATCTGCCTGACGAGAGTGTGGACACCGTGGTGGCCACGTGGACTCTGTGCAGCATCGCCGACGTCGAGGATGCGCTGGCCGAGGCGCGACGGGTGCTCAGGCCTGGGGGCAGTTTTCGGTTGGTGGAGCACTCGCTCTCGCCCCGGCCCAGTGTGCAGAGATTCCAGCGCAGGGTGCAGCCGGTCTGGGGCAGGGTGTCCGGTGGCTGTCACATCGATCGCGACATGTCCGGGTTGCTCGCCTCGGCTGGCTTCGACACCGGCGCCCTGACGGCGCGGGACGCGTTCCAGTTCCTGCCGGCCAAGCCGTGGTCATATTTCGTCGCCGGTGGAGCCACTCCGTGCTGATCTGCTCAGCAGGGGGGCGCCTGCGGGTCAGGCTCCGTTCCGGGAGCCGGGCAGCGGCCTGCTCGCCGTTCCTTTCCAGGCGCGGGCGGCCCAGATCGTCAGGGCGATCGTGATGGCCCACGACAGGATCACGATGCTGCCCCGGATCATGGTGGGGTTCGCGACGAAAGCGCCTATCGCCACGAGGGACACCTGCCCGGGCACGGAGGCGATGGCGGACGCGACCGCGAACACTCGGGACGGGATTCCCAGCGCGCCGGCCGCATAGTTCACCGGCCAGTAGGGGATGCCCGGAAGGACGCGCAGCGTGAAGATCGCCTCGAAGCCCGCGGAGTCCAAGCGCTTCTCCAGCGATGCGCGGTGGCGGCCGAGCAGGCGGAAGATCGTCTCCTTGCCGAGGGCCCGTGCGATCCAGTACGCCCCGAAGCTGCCCACCATCGATCCGAGCACCGAGAGAACGCTGCCGGTCACGGTCCCGAACAGGACTCCGGCGGTCAATGCCATCAGAGTCACGGGGATCGGAGTGAGCGCCACGGCCGCGTACACGACCACGAACACCGCACCGCTCCACCACCCGAAGGCTGCGATCCGATCCCGCAACACGTCGAGCTCCGGGAGGCGGAAGTTGAAGGCCAGCCAGGCCATGACAAGGACCGCCGTCACGAGGCCGAAGGCCCGCAGGATTGTTTCCCAGTTGGGATTGAACTTGTCGAAGGCGTCCCCCACGAACCGGCTGACGGGCGAACCGTGCGGGCAGTCGAAGGAGGGGGCGGGCATACTTCAAGATTAAACGAGTTTGCTGGCACGCCCCCAGCGCCATGCCGCGCAGCAGACCGGGGCAGTGCGTACCAAGGGCGCCGGAGCCAGCCTCGGGGCCAAGCCCGGATCGGCGACAACCGACGCCCGGTGTCGGAACCCGGTCGATAACGTTGACCCATGCAGTTCGGACTTGATATTGCCCAGCAACGTGTCTCCTTCGCAGAGGTGATCGATCGGGCTCGATTCGCGGAGAGCCTCGGTTTCACCGGCGTCTGGGGCTTCGATCACTTCGTGGCCATGTATGGCGAACCCCCGGGCGAGGCCTTCGAGGGGATGACGACGCTCGCCGCCCTTGCGACGGCGACGTCGAAGGTACGCCTCGGGCTGATGGTCACCGGCGTCACCTATCGCCACCCGTCCCTCTTCGCCCACCAGGCCAACACGATCGACCACGCCAGCAATGGCCGGCTCGAGATCGGGCTCGGCAATGGGTGGTATGAAGCCGAGCACACCCAACTCGGCTTCGATTTCCTCACCACCGGCAAGCGCTTCGACCTGCTCGAGGACCAGCTCGAGGTTCTCAACCGGTTGATGACGGGGGAGACCGTCTCCTATGACGGCAAGCGGGTGAGCCTGCAGGACGCACGGATGTATCCGCCGCCCGTGCAGCGCCCGCGTCCCCCGATCTGGATCGGTGGGGCGGGGCCGAAACGCACCCTGCCCCTGGTGGCCCGGTACGCCGACTATTGGCACGCCCAGCCCGAGCCGATGAAGCAGCGTCTCGACCTGCTGAAGGAACTGTGCGACAAGGAGGGTCGCGACGTGTCCTCGATCAAGCGGGTCACGTCCCTCAGCCTCGACCCCGATCCGGACACGATCCGTCGGACGGTCGATCAGCACATGGACGATGGCATCGACTACCTCTATTGCGGCTGGCCCGGTGAGGGCCGGGCGGCCATCGAGCGCTTCGCCGACCACGTCATGGCACGCTAGCGACCCCGGTTCAATCCTCAGCGTTGTGACCGTGCCTGTGCGGTAGAGCGTGTTTTGTCGAGGACCCCGGCCGCTGAACGAGCGCCGGATGCGGGATTGATCACGTTCCGGCTGTCCTGGCCCCTGAGCGCTGGATTCCTGTCGGGTTTGCGCTAGCCTGAGTTTGTCAGGAAAACCTGACAAACGAGGTTTGATTTCCCTTTCGAGGAGGGCTGCATGACAGAAGAGACTGTGACTCCGATGGCTATGCCACGGATTGGGGATGTGGCGCCGTCGTTCACGGCCAAGACCACCCAGGGAGACATCAACTTCCCGGAGGACTATGCGGGCAAGTGGGTCATCCTGTTTTCGCACCCGGCAGATTTCACCCCGGTGTGCACCAGTGAGTTCATGACCTTCGCCACGATGGCGGAGGAGTTCAAGAAGTACAACACCGAGTTGGTCGGGCTGTCGGTGGACGGGCTCTACAGCCACATCGCGTGGCTGCGCACCATTCAGGAGAAGATCACGTTCCGCGACATGAAGAACGTGGAAGTGACATTCCCGCTTATTGATGACGTGTCGATGAATGTCGCGAGCAAGTACGGGATGATCATGCCCGGCGAAGCGGAGACCCAAGCCGTGCGTGCGGTGTTCTTCATCGACCCGAATGCCAAGATCCGAACGATCATCTATTATCCGCTTTCGCTCGGCCGCAACTTCGATGAGTTGCTGCGCGTCGTCAAGGGACTGCAGACTGCCGATGCCTTTGATGTCGCACTCCCGGCTGACTGGCGTCCCGGCGAACGCGTCATTGTTCCGACGCCCGGCTCGTGCGGCACCGCCAAGGAGCGGATGGAAGGCGCTGAAGAGGGCGTCGAGTGCGTGGACTGGTTCTTCTGCCTCAAGGAACTCCCCGAGGGCCAAGTGGAGGAATCCATCCAGAAGAAGTGACCCGACCAAGCACTCGGTGAGCTGAGGAAAGACTAGTCCGTGGGCAGGTCCGGCGTACTCCTCGCCCTTCGACGGCGACCACGACCCGGGCCGTGCCCACATCGACAGTCCTTGGGCAGATGCTCGCTGCACCCGCAGCCCGGCCGCTGACACCCAGCACGGGGGAGATGACCCCACCTCTCGTGTGCGGATTGGCGACTCATCCCCGTGGCGTCTCCGATCTGGGACCACGTGGCTCCGGAGGCGCGAGCCTCCGCCACGGCCTGATCGAGTCGAGCGTGCGCCTCCCGCAGTGATCGGACGGCCTGGCCGACGGTGACGAGGGCATCGGGCGTGGTCATCGCAGCGGGCTCCTTCCTGTGGTCCGCACTCCATTCAACCACCGGCTCCATGGCCGGAACCTCCGCCGAACAGGCGGGGAAGCTCAAGAATTGCACATGAAGCGAGGAATCATGAGTTGTCGGCATCAGGTCCCATCGGCAGCGGTCGCCGAGGCGATCGAGGCATTGGGCACAGTCTGGGGTGCCTATGACAACGTGCTCGAGCCCGGCGCCCAAGGGCGTCGCATCGTGCGGGCGGCAGCACTCGAGGCCCGCCGCGCCGGCGCTCGCTGGGGGCAGCTCGCCAAGGAGATCGGCATCGAACCCGAGCAGCTCCGAGACTTCGCGGGATGCATGCCGCGCGACGGGCGGGACAGGAGTGAGGGTACCCGGCTGGGTCAGGGCTCGGGTCATCCCGCCCGGCACCGTTGCGGGTGCGGTCGCGACCGCGATCACGCGCATGGCCACGGCTGCTGCGGCGGCCGAGGACACGGTGGCGGTTGCGGGGGAAGCTCGCACCATTGAGGGGAGCCGGCGCATCGACCAGTGGACCGGCCTCCGGTTCAGCTGGGCACAGGTCGTGACACCGGATCTCGACCTGAATGGCCGCCTCTTCGGCGGGCAGGACCAAGATTGGCGTCCGGTTCGCGGCCAGCCTGGCTGACTGGGCACAATGCCGCCGCCCCACGCGACTGGCTGCCAATCTTGGCGCCATTTCGACTGTGCGGTGGCCAGCCCTTGTGGGTGCAGGCCAAACTGAGGGCATGCCAGCCAAGGGTGCCGCGGTGCAGATCGGCGAACGCACGATCAAGGTCACGAACCTCGACAAGATCATGTATCCCGCCACCGGCACCACCAAAGGCGACGTGATCGCCTATTACGCGGCCGTCGCGGAATGGTTCGTCCCGCACGCGCGGGGCCGCCCGGCGACCCGCAAGCGCTGGGTCGACGGCGTCGGCACGGAGGCGGAGCCGGGGCACGCGTTCTTCAACAAGAACCTCGACTCTCGCTCGACGCCACCGTGGGTGCGTACCTTCACGATCGACCACAAATCCGACGCCAACACCTATCCGCTGATCGACGAACCGGCGACGCTCGTGTGGCTCGCCCAGCTCGCGTCGCTGGAGATTCACGTGCCCCAGTGGAAGGTCGATGCCGATGACGTCCCGCAGAATCCGGATCGGCTCGTGCTCGATCTCGATCCGGGCCCGGGGGCGGGGATGGCGGAGTGTGTGGAGTTGGCGTACCTCATCCGCGAAGTCCTCGACGGCATGGGGCTCACCTCGGTCCCGGTGACGAGCGGGAGCAAGGGGTTGCATCTGTACGCAGGCCTCGACGGCACCCTGTCCTCCCAGGAAGTCTCCGGAGTTGCCCGGGAGCTGGCGGTCCAACTGGAGGCGCTGCATCCGGACCTGGTCGTGAGCAACATGAAGAAGGATCTGCGCGAGGGCAAGGTGCTCCTCGACTGGAGCCAGAACAGTGCGAGCAAGACCACGATCGCGCCCTACTCCCTGCGGGGACGGTTCCATCCGACGGTTGCCGTGCCCCGGACGTGGGACGAGCTCCGCCCCGACCTGCCGAACCTCGAGCTCGACCAGGTCGTCCAACGACTCGCGGACGCGGGGGATCCCCTTGCTGTGTTGCTCGGCCCGACCCCGGACCGGTTGACGACCTATCGCTCCATGCGCGATGCCGCGCGTACGCCCGAACCTGTCCCCGCCACAGCGCCGGTCGAGGGGGAGGGCAACTCGTTCGTGATCCAGGAGCACCACGCGCGGCGGCTGCACTATGACTTCCGCCTCGAGCGCGACGGGGTGCTGGTGTCGTGGGCCGTCCCGAAGGGGCCGCCGACCGACCCGAAGAAGAACCATCTGGCGGTGCAGACGGAGGACCATCCGTTGGAGTACGGGACCTTCGAGGGCGAAATCCCCAAAGGTGAATATGGCGGCGGCAAGGTGCGGATCTGGGACTCCGGCACCTATGAACTCGAGAAGTGGCGCGACGGCGAGGAGGTCATCGCGACTCTGACCGGCCAGCCGGGCGGGGGACTCGGCGGGACGCCACGCACGTTCGCACTGATCCACACCCGCATGGGCGGGGAGGAGAAGAACTGGCTGATCCATCTCATGGAGGCAGCCGCCGAGGAGGCGGACGAGTCAAGGAAGCAGGAAGAGCACCCGGAGCCGCCCGCGGAAACCGGGGCGGCGGACCCCGAGGCGCTGGCCGAGCTCCCGGTGCTCGAGCCCATGTTGGCGACCGCGGCGGAGGTCAAGGACGTCACCGACGGGGACTGGCACTTCGAGGTGAAGTGGGACGGGTACCGGGCCATCGCCTCGGTCGCGGACGGTGCAGCATCGTTCCGGAGCCGGAAGGGCATCGACCTGACCGCGGCCTATCCCGAGCTCGCGGAACTCGGACGGCTGGTGGGCGACCACGCGGTCGTGCTCGACGGTGAGATCGTGGCGACCGACGCCCAGGGGCGCTCCAGTTTCGAGCTCCTGCAGACGCATGGGTCGGGGAGCTCGGCTGCGCACTACATGGTGTTCGACCTGCTGCACCTGGACGGGCGTTCGCTGGTGCGGGAGCCGTACACCGAACGCCGCGCCGCCCTCGAAGAGCTCCTCGGGGAGGACGGGAGGCACATCCACGTGCCGACGACGTTCGGCGACGACGCCGATCTGGCCCTCGACACGAGCCGCGAGCTGGGCTTGGAGGGCATGGTCGCGAAGCGCCCGACCAGCGTCTATCAACCCGGGCGCCGGGCCAAGACCTGGCTCAAGGTGAAACACCGCCGCACGCAGGAGGTCGTCATCGTCGGGTGGAGCCCGAGCGAGACGAGCCAGGCCCGCGGGATCGGGTCGCTGATCGTGGCGGTCAACGACGGCGAGGGCCTGGCGTACGCCGGCAAGGTCGGCAGCGGCTTCACCGAACAGGCGCTCACCGACGCGCGCAAGGTCCTCGAATCGATCGAACGCGACCAACCGCCGCTGACCGGCGTACCCCGCCCGGATGCGAAGGGCGCCCGCTGGGTCGAACCGTTGCTGGTGGGGGAGGTGGAGTACGGCGAGTGGACCGACTCCGGCCGGTTGCGCCACCCCGTGTGGCGTGGCTGGCGACCGGACCGGCACGCCGAGGACGTCGTGCGCGAGAGGGATTCCGGCGAGGGGGACGACTAGCTGATCCCGGTGACTTGGTGGAGGACGATCTGCTGCGGCTGGTGCTCATGTGCGCCCACCCGGCGCTTGCGCCCGAGGCGGCGAGTGCGTTGGCGTTGCGGTTGGTTCTGGGCGTGAGTACGCCGGACATCGCGCGTCTCTTCCTCGTGCCCGAACCCACGATGGCCGCCCGCATCACGCGGGCGAAGAAGAAGATCGTCGCAGCGGGCATCCCGTTCGCGGTGCCGGGTGCCGATGTGCTGCGCGACCGTTTGGCGACGGTCGCGCAGGTCGCCTATCTGGCGTTCACGGCAGGGTACGCACCGGGCAGTGGGCGGGACCTGCTCCGCGCGGAACTCGCAGGGGAGGCAGTGCGGCTCACCCGCACGGTGCTGGCCCTGCGTCCGGACGACCCCACCCTGACCGCACTGCTGGCGCTCGAACTGCTGCAGCACTCCCGCCGCGATGCCCGGGTCGATGCGGATGGACGGCTCGTTCTGCTTGCCGACCAGGACCGGAGGCGCTGGCACCACGGCGAGGTCGCCGAGGCGTACGGACCGGAGCGCGGACTCGCAGCGCTGGAGGACATCGAGCTGCCGGGCAATCACCGGCTGCCCGCAGTGCGGGCCGAGCTGTTGGTGCGGGCCGGCCGGGTGCACCAGGGAAGGGCAGCGCTGGGCGAGGCGATCGCGCTCTGCCGCAACGACGCCGAGCGCGCTCATCTGGAGCGGCGGCGAGACGACCTCGGCCGTTCGGGGTGAGGCGCCCGGACCGGAGGCGTGTCTCGCGGGGTGTTACAAAAGATGGGTGTGCGAATACTGCGGGTGCGACCAGAACGCCTACATTCGCGAGCTGATGGATCAGCACGATCGGCTGGGTGAGCTCGGCTCACCCAAGAACTCGCTGCCGAGCACGTCGACCTGCACGCGCGGCTGGCGGCGTTCGGTGACCTGCCGCCCGTCGCGGACCTCATCACGCTGTTGGCGGACCTCGACGAGCATGTCGAGAAGGAGAACCGCGGAGTGTTCCCCTTCGCCTACAGTGCCTTCTCGAGAACCGAATGGGCGATCGTCGAACATGCCCATCGGCAGGACTGAGGCGCTCGCGGATTGGGGGGCCCCGGGTCAGTCGCCCGACGGCGGGGACATGGAGCCGGCGCCGGGCAGCGGCCGGCTCGACGTGCCCTTCCAGGCGCGCCACGCCCAGATGGTGAGGGCGATGACGATCGCCCAGGAGACCACGACGACGATGCCCGCGGTGAGGCCGGGTCGGGCGGCAAACGCGCCGATCGCGACCAGCGAGACCTGCCCGGGGATTGAGGCGATCGCCGAGGCGGTGGCGAACATCCGGGAGCGTACGCCGAGGGCGCCGGCGCCGTAGTTGACCGGCCAATACGGCAGGCCCGGCATCACCCGCAGCATGAAGACGCCTTCGAAGCCCGCGGAGCCCAGCCGATTCTCGATGGTCGCGCGCCGCGAGCCGAGCAGTCGCAGCACGGTCTCCCTGCCGAGCCCACGGGCGATCCAATAGCCGCCCATGCTGCCCAGCATCGATCCGAGGACGGACAGGATGCTGCCCTCGATGATGCCGAACAGCACCCCACCGGTGAGGGCCATGAGGGTCACGGGGATCGGAGTGAGGGCAACGACGGCGTACGCCCCGACGAACGCCAACCAGCTCCACCAACCGAACGCCTCGATCTGTCCCCGCAGCATGTCGAGGCTCGGCAGGCGCACGTTGAACGCCAGCCACACCATCACGGGCAGGACAACGATGAGACCGGCCAGCCGCAGGATCGACTCCCACGAGGGCCGTCCGTCACCGGACGACCCGGACTCGCGCGGCTCGTTCGGGGCGCTCTCGGCGGTCAAACGATCTCCTCAGCCTTCGACTCCACGGGTATTGCCATGACAGACAGCATGGCGCATGCCGCCGAGTCTGGCAGGCGCGCTCGAGGTCGGGGTCTGTCTGTTTAACGGTGTGTGGGGTCCGGCGATTTCATCAGTGAGTGGTTCTCTCGAACCGTCCGGCGAAGGTGATCGCGAACGCGTTCAACGCGGGCTTCCACCTCATCACCCAGCGTGCCCGCCCGCCGCCGGTCGGGTCAAGCGACCGCGTCACCAGATACAAGCACTTCAATGCCGCTTGCTCGTTCGGGAAGTGCCCGCGCGCCCGGACGGCCCTGCGGTAGCGGGCGTTGATCGACTCGATCGCGTTCGTCGTGCAGATCACCTTCCGGATCTCGACGTCGTATTCGAGGAACGGCACGAACTCCGCCCAAGAGTTCCGCCACAGTTGCACGATCGCCGGATATCGTCCGCCCCACTCGGCGGCGAACTCCTCGAACCGGTCCTTCGCCGCCTGCTCGGACGGAGCCGTATAGACCGGCTTCAGTGAACGGACGATCGCGTCGCGGTGCTGCCGTCCTGCATAGCGGAAGCTGTTGCGGATCAGGTGGACGATGCACTGCTGCACGACCGTCTGCTCCCACGTCGTGTTGATCGCCTCAGGGAGACCTTTCAGCCCGTCGCAGACCGCGATGAGGACGTCTTCGACGCCGCGGTTCTTCAGCTCGGTGAACACCTGCAGCCAGAACCGTGCGCCCTCACCGCCGTCACCTGACCAGATCCCGAGGATATCCCGCTCACCGTTCACCGTGACTCCCATCACGACATAGAACGGGGTGTTGCGGACCTGCCCGTCACGGACCTTCACCACGATCGCGTCGACGAAGATCACCGGATAGAGCGCATCCAACGGGCGCGAGGACCACTCGGCGAGCTCCCCGGCGACCTTCTCGGTGATCCGGCTGATCGTGTCTTTGGAGACCTTCGCCCCATAGACCTCGTCGAAGTGGGCAGCGATCTCCCCGGTCGTCAACCCACGGGCGGTCAGCGACAGCACGATCTGGTCGATCCCGTCGAGGCGGCGCTTCCGTTTCGGGACGATCACCGGCTCGAATGACCCGTCACGATCACGAGGCACCTCGATCTCGACCGGGCCGATCTCGGTGAGCACCGTCTTCACACGAGTCCCGTTACGCATGTTCTCGCCGATCGGGGTCCCGCCGTGCTCGTGACCGAGGTGCTCGGTCAACTCGGCATTCAAAGCCGTCTCGAGCACGTTCTTCGTGAGCTGGCTGAGCAGGCCACCGGGCCCAGTCAGGCTCACGCCCTGTTCCTTCGCCTGCGTCAGCAGGCGTTCTGCGAGTTCTTTCTGATCGATGATCTCCCCGGTCACGGGATCAATCATCTCGTCATCAACAACAACAGTGGTCGTGTCAGCCACGGCCATCTCCTTACGGATCAGGCCGGACCCTCACACACCGTTTTTCTTACAGTCCCCCTGCTGCTCGTCGACCTGGTGTTCATTACCCTGCACATGGTGGTGTTGGCCAGCGGACTCGACAACGAATCGTTGCTGCTCAATGTGGATCAGGGGTATGCGGAGGTCTTCCAATATCAGAAGTATGCCTGGCTGATCCTATTGAGCCTGTGGGCCGGCTGGACGAGACGACGGTGGCGGATGGCAGGTTGGTCGCTGCTCTTCGCCTATCTTCTCGCTGACGACGTGTTCCGGTTGCATGAACACCTCGGCCTCCGGCTGTCGAGCTCCGCAGCAGTGGGGGAAGCGATCGGAGGGGTCCTGCTCGGGGTGGGGTGCATCGCGGGAGCCTGGGTGCTGTGCCGAGAACCACGGCCGCACCACCGGCGAGCCCACTGGACCGTGGCGGGACTGCTGATCCTGCTTGCTGCCTTCGGTGTCGGCGTCGATGCGATCCATGGTGGTGTTACCGCGCTCTGGGGCCAGGTTCATGTGCTGGATGTCATTGAGGATGGTGGCGAGCACGTGGTGGTGTCCGCTCTCGTTGCCGTGGTCTTTTCCTGGGGAATTCACGAAGCCGGGTCTTCACGGGACGGTTTGCGCACAGCTGTGGCCCGCGGCTGATATGGCGCCGGGCACGTCGGAACCCGCGAGCTTCCGCTCATTCCTCCGCCACCATGGGCGGAAAGTCCGGGGACAAACTTTTCCTGGATGTGGACCGGAGCTACAGCGAGTTTGTGCAATATCTCAAGTACGCCTGGTTGATCGTCCTGAGCCTGTGGGCGGGGTGGGCTCACCGCCGGGGCAGGCTGGCGGGCTGGGCTGCGATCTTTGCGTACTTCCTGTTGGATGACGCACTCCAACTCCACGAACGCGTCGGCCGGCTGCTCACCGATCTTCGCTATGGCGATGCGCACCAGCCGGACGCGACGCTGGGGGAGTTGATCGGACTCGCGCTGCCCCTGACCGTGTGTGTTCTGTGGGCCTGGTTCCTGCAGCGTGCACCGCGTCGTGCGGATCGTGCACCCCATCGCGCCGTGATCGTGCTGCTCGCAGCCCTTGCCTTGCTCGGGGTCGTGGTGGATGCCCTGCATGCGACGATGGCCCACTCCACCCAGCCCGGCGATCTTGTCGCCGTGATCGAGGACGGTGGCGAGCTCGTGGTGGTATCGCTGCTGGTGGCTCTGTGGTTCGGCTGGGTGGTCACCGGCGGGCCCGGTGGTGGAGTGTCCGTGGGGTCCGAAACTGCCGGGGACACAACAGGTGCCGGCCACCCGTGGGGCGACCGGCACCTGAGGGAGTGATTCGTCAGAGATCACCCTTGACGAGGTTGTCGGCGAAGTCGGTGTGCAGCTCGAGCCACTGCTGCACGGCCGCGTCGTGGTTGGTCCCGTCGTGGTGCTCGGGGCTCATCATGAAGTCCTCGAGCTCCGCGAGCTCATCGTCGGTGAGCACCAGGTTCTTGACGATCTGTGCCGCCTTCGGGCTGTTCTCCGCGAAGTCCGAGCTGCCGGCCGAGGAGATGACCTCGACACCACCCATGGCACCCTTCGGGTCCTCGAGGTCACGCATCGGATAGGCGTTGTAGGCCCAGTGCGGACGCCACAGCGTCACCACGATGTTCTCGTCGGCCTGGGTGGCCCGGTCGACCTGGGCGAGCATCGCCGGGGTCGAGGAGGCGACGAACTCATAGTTGTCGAGGCCGTACTGCGGGATCGCCTCCTCGCGCGTCTGCTTGGTCAGCCCGGCGCCCTGTTCGATGCCGAAGATCCGGCCTCCATAGTCATCGGACATCTCGGCCAAGTCCTCGATGGACTGTGCCGGCGAGGAGTCGTTGACGGCGATGGTGAGTTTGGCGTTGTCATACCAGCAGCCCAGGTGGGTGAGCTGGTCACCGAACTCCTCGATGTACTGCGGGTGCGTCACCGGCATCCACACATCGGTGATCACATCGATGTCGCCGCGAGCGGTGCCCGCGAAGGCCGGGGCGGCCTCGAAGGCATCAACCGTCACCGTATATCCGTTGTCCTCCAGCACAGCCTTCAGCAGGTGTGCGGTTGCGAACGACTCGTCCCAACCGTTGAAGGCACCGATGGTGATCTCGGTGTTGGAGTCCTCCGGCATGCCGCTCGCATCCTCCGCGTGCTGACCGGGCTCGCACTCGGCCCACGCCGCCACGCCTTCGGTCTGGGTTTCAGCGCCCGGGGCCCCTCCGGTGCCTCCTTCGGTCTGGGTGCCGGTGCCGGTGTTGGAGGCCCCACAGCCGGCCAGCAGCAGTGCGCCGGCCAGGGCGAGGGCGGCCAGGGGCGTCCGCTTGCGGGACTTCCGTGGCCGTTTTTCGTTCCTTGTCATGCGTTGCTCCGTTCTGGATTGGTCGGAATAGGGGTGGTTTCGCTGGCTGACCCGGGGGATTCGTCGGTCACCTTGTCCTTCGCTTCCTCGGCCGTACGCCGACCCGTCCTCCGTCGGTGCCGACGGGGTTCACCGAAGCTGGCGCTCACCCGGTCGAGGAAGATGGCGATGATCACAACGGCGGTGCCCGCCTCGACACCGAGGGGCACGTTGAGCGAGCTGAGCGAGCCGACGACATCGCCACCGAGACCGCCCGCGCCCGCCATGCCGGCCAGCACGACCATCGACAGCGCCAACATGATGACCTGGTTGACGCCGGCCATGATCGTCGGCAGAGCGACGGGGAGCTGGATCTGGCGCAGGATGCGGCTCGGGGTGTCGCCGAAGGCGTGGCCCGCTTCGACGAGTTCTTTGTCGACCTGCCGGATCGCAAGCTCGGTGAGGCGTACCCCCGGCGGCATCGCGAAGATCAGGGTGGCGATGGCTCCCGGGGTGGCACCGATGCCGAAGATGGTGATCGCAGGGATCAGATAAACCATCGCCGGCATCGTCTGCATGAGGTCGAGGACCGGCTTCACGATCTTCGACACAGTGGTCGACCGGGCTGCCCAGATACCCAACGGGATGGACAGCAGCAGTGCGCAGAGGACCGCCAGCACGACGAGCGAAATGGTCTGCATCGCATGGATCCACAGGTTGAAACTGCGGATCACATAGAAACCAATGGCGGTGAACAGGGCCAGCCGCCAGGAGGAGGCGCGCCACGCGATGGCGGCGAAGACGAGGATGATCACCCAATAGGGCGGTGCGGACAGGATGTCCGTGAAGAGGGTATAGACGAAGTGGAGGCCAGCCTGCAGGGCATCGAAGAGCCAGCCCAAGTGCTCCTGGAGCCACCTGATGCCGTCGGCGATCCAGCGGCCGAACCGGATCCTGGGGTTGAGCGGGTCGAAATTCATCGGGCGCCTCCAGTGGTGAGGGGCTCGTGCTCCGGGGGGCCGGGTTCCGGATGGGACGGGGTCTCCCGGAGCCCCTCGTCGGACATGGCCGCGAGCAGTCGGTCCTGGGTGAGCAGCCCGACGAGTTCGCCCTGCCTGTCCACGACAACGAGTGGACCGCGACGACGAGCGGCCAGGCCGAAGTGATCGCCGATGGGCTCAATGCGGGGGACGGTGGGTTCGGACAGCATCAGGTCGGCAGCGGAGCGCTGGGGCTCGGCCTCCGCGTCCTGCAACCGGACGATGCCGATCGGCCGACGGCCGCGCAGCACCGTGCTGACCGTGTGGCCGCGCTCGATCATGGTGCGGGCGAGCTCTGCGCCGGTCGTGTTGGTCGAGGTGATCGTCGGGGCGGTGGTGTCTGCGACCATGCCGGCGGTGAGTACGCGGCTGCGGTCGACATCGGCGATGAACCGGGCCACATAGTCGTCGGCCGGCTCGGTGATCAGCTGGGGTGCGGTGCCGATCTGGACGATGCGGCCATTGCGCATGACGGCCACCCGGTCGCCAAGTTTCATCGCCTCGTTGAGGTCGTGGGTGATGAAGACCACGGTCTTGCCGAGTTCGGCCTGCAGCTCCACCAGCTGGCTCTGGAGATCGGACCGGATCAGGGGGTCGAGAGCGGAGAACGCTTCGTCCATCAACAGGATCTCGGTGCCGGCTGCGAGTGCGCGCGCGAGGCCCACCCGCTGGCGCATGCCACCGGAGAGCTCGTCCGGATATTTGTCGCCGACGTCCCCGAGGCCGACTCTGTCCATCCAGTACTGGGATTGTTCGCGCTGCTCGTCCCTGGGTGCTTTCTTCACTTCCAGGCCGTACGCCACGTTGGCCGCCACCGTGCGGTGGGGGAGGAGCGCGAAGTGCTGGAACACCATGGAGATCTGGTCGCGACGAATGCGCCGCACCTCCTCCTTCGAGGCGTTGGTCAGGTTCGTGCCGTTGATCTCCATGGTTCCGGAGGTGGGCTTGTTCAACCCGTTCAGCATTCGGATGAGGGTCGACTTGCCGGAACCCGAAAGCCCCATGACGACGAACGACTCACCCTTGCGTACCTCGAAATCCGCATCGATGACCGCTGCTGTCCCCCGGACGCGGTCGAAGTCGACGGTCTCGCCTCGGGCAAGAGTCGCGCCGATGCGACCTTCTTCGGGAGAAAAGACCTTGTGCAAATGGTTGGCGCGTACAGCGACGCGCTGGTCGGTCATCAGTAAGGTCCTCCAAGGTCGGGGATGCGTGTGCGTTGCCCAGCTCCCCCGCTGGCGAAGGCTGCGCACGAATCCGATTGATAAGACCCTAACCACCAATTTCTGCCATGACGGCGGAGAATTCGTCCGTTTGTCGCCGAATCCATGCGTGGGCGTGGCGCGTGATGAGGTCGTGGCTAGGGATTTCGCCGTGATGGCGAATGTTGTTGTTTCGTTACTGGAAATGCCGAGACATGGCATCCTGATATGCGGCGCGCGCCCTGTTCGGAGGACTGCTTAGCACTCCGCTTGATCGAGTGCCAGCGGCGCGATAGTGTCAAACCTGGCACTCGCCCCTGGTGGGTGCCAGCGCTTGGGACGGCACCCGCGACGACGCCCCGGGCTCGGAAACGAACTTGAACCTGTGAACCATGAAAGGTGTTTGACGTGGCAGTCACGATCAAGCCGCTCGAGGACCGCGTCCTCGTCCAGCCTCTGGAAGCCGAGCAGACCACAGCCTCTGGCCTGGTCATCCCGGACACCGCCAAGGAGAAGCCGCAGGAGGGCAAGGTCATCGCCACCGGCCCCGGCCGGGTGGATGACAACGGCAACCGTGTGCCGATGGATGTCGCCGAGGGCGACGTCGTGATCTTCTCGAAGTACGGCGGCACCGAGGTGAAGTACGACGGCAAGGAGCTCCTGCTCCTCAACGCCCGCGACATTCTCGCGGTCGTCTCCAAGTGACGACCCCCAAGGAGAACTGACACTTATGCCCAAGATCCTTCAGTTCGACGAGGAGGCCCGCCGCTCGCTGGAGCGCGGTGTCGACATCCTCGCCAATACCGTGAAGGTCACCCTCGGCCCGAAGGGCCGCTACGTCGTGCTCGACAAGAAGTGGGGCGCGCCCACCATCACCAACGATGGTGTGACTGTTGCCCGTGACGTGGAGTTGGATGACCCCTATGAAAACCTTGGCGCACAGCTCGCCAAGGAGGTTGCCACCAAGACCAACGATGTCGCTGGTGACGGCACCACCACGGCCACCGTGCTCGCCCAGGCTCTCGTCCACGAGGGACTGCGTGCGGTTGCCTCCGGCTCCAACCCGATCGCCCTGAAGAAGGGCATCGAGGCAGCTGTTCAGGCCATCGAGGCCGAGCTGGCCCGGACCGCCCGTGAGGTGCAGACCACCTCCGACATGGCCCAGGTCGCGACCATTTCCTCGCGCGACGAGGAGATCGGTGCCCTGATCGCCGACGCGTTCGACAAGGTCGGCAAGGACGGTGTCATCACCGTCGACGAGTCCCAGACCTTCGGCACTGAGCTTGAGTTCACCGAGGGCATGCAGTTCGACAAGGGTTATCTGTCGCCCTACATGGTGACTGACCCCGAGCGCATGGAAGCGGTGCTGGAGAATCCCTACATCCTGCTGCACTCCGGCAAGATCTCCTCGATGAACGATCTGCTCCCGCTGTTGGAGAAGGTCATCGGCGCCTCCGGGCAACTGTTCATCGTCGCCGAGGACGTCGAGGGTGAGGCGCTCTCCACCCTGGTTGTCAACAAGATCCGCGGCACGTTCACCTCAGTGGCCGTCAAGGCCCCGGCATTCGGTGACCGTCGCAAGGCGATGCTCGAGGACATGGCCATCCTCACCGGCGGCCAGGTCGTCGCCCCCGAGGTCGGCCTCAAGCTCGACCAGGTCGGGCTCGAGGTGCTCGGCCGTGCCCAGCGCATCGTGGTCACCAAGGACAACACCACGATCGTCGATGGCGCCGGCGACAGCTCCGAGGTCGAGGGCCGGGTTGCTCAGCTCCGCCAGGAGATCGAGCGCACGGACTCCGACTGGGATCGTGAGAAGCTCCAGGAGCGGGTTGCGAAGCTCGCCGGTGGCGTCTGCGTGATCCGCGTGGGTGCCGCCACCGAGGTGGAGCTCAAGGAGAAGAAGCACCGCATCGAGGATGCCGTCTCGGCCACTCGTGCTGCGATCGAGGAGGGCATCGTCGCCGGCGGTGGCTCCGCGCTCATCCACGCCGCACGGGTCCTCAAGGACGGTCTGGGTCTCGAGGGCGACGAGCGCGTCGGCGTCCGCATCGTTGAGAAGTCGGTCGTCGAACCGCTGCGCTGGATCGCCGAGAACGGTGGCGAGCAGGGCTATGTCGTTGTCGCCAAGGTCGCCGAGCTGGAGCCGGGACACGGCTACAACGGGGCCACGGACGACTACGGCGATCTGTTCGCGGCGGGCGTCCTTGACCCGGTCAAGGTCACCCGTTCCGCCCTCGCCAACGCGGCCTCCATCGCCGCGCTGCTCCTGACGACCGAGACCTTGGTCGTCGAGAAGCCCGAGGAGGAAGAGGACGAGCACGCGGGCCACGCCCACTGATTGCGACGCTCTTCTGCCACTGAGGCCTCCACCCCCAAGGGGTGGGGGCCTCAGCCATTTCGTTCCGGGGATTGCATTACGGCTACGGTTCGGGGCGCGGCCGCGCAGGGGAGCCACCTTGTCGGTGGCGGTGGATAGCATCGTGGCGGCGCACGACGACGCCGGCATGGGGGAGGACACAGTGGCGCGACCAACATCGGGAACGGGCTTCGGCGCGACGCTGCGCACTCCCGGAGTGTTGCTCGGACTGGTCGCCACGGCCCTCATCGCAGTCGCGGTGATGACCCCGGGGTTCGTGCCCAACCAGGATCTGGACCGGCTCGCGGTGCTGCGTGGTGTGCGCTGGTTGCTGAGCTTCCAGCTCGGCCGGGTCCTGATGATCGTGGGCCTTGCCCTGCTGTTCTGGGCGTGGCTCAAACTTCGACCGGCGCTGCACGGGCGGCTCAATCACAGTTTGATCCTGGGGCTGTGGTCGTTGCCGATCCTGCTGGCGCCCCCGGTGTTCTCTTCCGACGCCTTTCTCTACGCCGACCAGGGCTGGATCATCAGCAGGGGCTTGGATCCCTATGAGGTCGGCCTGACAGAGGCCGGTGGTCCTTTCGCGGACAATGTGCACTGGGTGTGGGCGAACACCACGGCGGTCTATCCGCCCGCAGCGCTGCTGGTGCAATATCTGATGGCGGCGCTGACAGGGTTCCACAGTTGGTGGTCGGTCATCGCCATGCGGATTCCGGCGATCCTGGCGGTGGCGGTCATCGCCGTCTTCGTGCCCCGCCTGGCTCGCCTCCTGCGGGTCGATCCGGAGCTCGCGAAATGGTTCGCGGTGCTCAATCCGTTCCTGATCCTCCACTTCGTGGGTGGCGTGCACAACGACGCGTGGATGGTCGCGCTCGTGCTGGTGGCGGTCTATCTGGCCCTGCGCTTCGGTGTCCCCGGAATGCTGGGCGGGGCGGTGTTGGTCGGTGTCGGGGCCAGTTTCAAGCAGCCCGGTCTGGCCGCGGCTATCGCGGTCGGCCTGCTGCCTGTGGCGGGTCGGCTCCATGCGATGTCGCTCGGACGTCGGATCGGC
This sequence comes from Propionibacterium sp., assembly GCA_012839035.1. Lineage (GTDB taxonomy): Bacteria > Actinomycetota > Actinomycetes > Propionibacteriales > Propionibacteriaceae > Enemella. The sequence continues at coordinate 31,542 of DUOB01000023.1, read as the reverse complement.
ACCATGGCGGTTCACGCCCTCAGCACCCTGGCGCTGGCGACCGGGGCCTTCGTTGCGGTGTCCCTGGTGATCGGGTTCGAATTCCTGGGCTGGGCCAAGGCGACCAGCATCCACGAGACGACCTGGGGCATGTCCCCGGCCTCGATGGTTGAACAGTTCATCGGGCCCGTGATCAATGCGCTCGGCATCCGGCACGGGCTCCTGCCGTTCCTCTCCACGTGGGCCACCATCACCAGCGTGGTCCTCGGCGCGGTCATTGCCTGGCGTTATTTCCTGGCTGATCGAATCGGCCGTCGCGAGATCCGGCCGCGTTCCGTGCACGTCGTCGCAGGCGGGGAGATCCCCGATGTGGATCGCAGTTGGCGGGACTATCCGCTGCGGTGGCTCACCTGGGCGTTCATGGCGCTCGCCTTCGGCGGCGCGGGTTTTCATGTGTGGTATCTGCTGTGGGGCGGCATCTATCTCGGGATGCTCCGTTATGGCAATCGCATGTTCCGGGCCTTCATCGCGGTGATGATCGCGTTCGTGGTGGTCGAGGGCGGCCTCGAATATTTCTCGCTCCGACCCATTCCCGGCTATCTCCTGGGCGCCGCACTTGCCTGGATATTCTGGGTCAACTCCTCCCGGCTCCAGATCGTCCGCGAGCCGACATCCGATGATGCAGCGGAAGCGAAGGCGGCACAGGCAGCATGAGCATGCGTATTGCGATCAGTGGTTCTTCCGGTTTCCTCGGCACGGCGTTGATGGAACGACTCAGTGCCGACCACGAGATCATTCGACTGGTGAGGCGCCCTGCCGAGTCGCCGCTGGAGCGCCGGTGGGACCCGGAGGCCGGATTCATCGAATCGCTCGGTCTGACCGACATCGACACGGTCATCAATCTCTCCGGTGCCGGGATCGCAGACCGGCGGTGGACGGAGACGCGGCGGCGTGCGCTGCTGACTTCCCGGGTCCGTGCCACGCGCACACTGGCCCGCCTGATTGCGGCAGAGGACCGGCCGTCCCTGTTTGTCTCCGCCTCCGCGGTCGGTTTCTATGGGTCAACCGGTGACCGGGTGATCGACGAGAGCGCGCCGGCCGGCACCGGGTTTCTCGCCGACGTGTGCCGTCAGTGGGAGGAAGCGACCGGAGAAGCCGGCGTACGCACGGTCACCCTGCGCACCGGACTCCCGCTCGATCGCTCCGGCGGATTCCTGGGTCGCCAGCTGCCCCTGTTCCGGCTCGGCCTCGGCGGCCCGATGGGGGACGGTCGCCATTGGCTGCCGTGGATCGCGCTGGAGGATTGGGTCAATGCGGTGGCGCACGTGCTGACCGAAGGCCTCAGTGGACCCGTGAACCTGTCCGCACCGAGCCCGGTCACCAATGCCGAGTTCACCGAAGAACTCGGCCGTCAAATCGGGCGCCCCGTCAAAGTGCCGGTCCCGATGCTGCCCCTGCGGGCGCTGTTCGGCGGTCAGCTCGTCGACGAGGCGCTGTTGGCCAGCAACCGCATGGTTCCTGCGGCGCTCCTCGAGTCCGGTTTCGAGTTCGCGCACTGGACACTGCCGTCAGGGCTGTCCGCCGCACTCGAACGCTGACCAGCGGTCGGCTGGCGGGCCTGCAGCGATGCCGGTTGTGGTCACCCCGCGACCCGGGTTCGGGCGCCCGAGTAGCATGACGATCTGTCCGGGAAGTCCACGCGCGAAAGGCTCTCTGTGTCGAACGAAATCTCACCTGCCGGTGTGCCGTGGAAATTCGAGCAGATCGGGCTGACCTTCGATGACGTGTTGCTGCAGCCGAACGAATCCGATGTGATTCCCTCGGCGGCCGACACCACCTCACTGGTCTCGCGGCGCATAGCCGTCCGCATCCCGCTGCTGTCGTCCGCCATGGACACGGTCACCGAGGCCAGGATGGCCATCGCCATGGCACGTGAGGGCGGCATGGGCATTCTCCACCGCAACATGCCGATCGAGGAGCAGGCCACCCAGGTGGATCAGGTGAAACGGTCCGAGGCCGGCATGATCTCCGATCCCATCACCGTCGGCCCGAATGCGACGATCGGCGAGGTCGACGAGATGTGCGGCCACTTCAGGATCTCGGGTGTGCCTGTGGTCGATGAGGACCGCAGGCTGCTCGGCATCGTCACCAACCGCGACATGCGGTTCGAGACCGACCCCGGTCGGCTGGTCAAGGACGTCATGACACCCATGCCGCTGGTGACCGGACGGGTCGGCATCCCGCCGGAGGAAGCCCTCGCGCTGCTGGCGAAGAACAAGATCGAGAAGCTCCCGCTGATGGACAGCGACGGCAAGCTGACCGGCCTCATCACGCTCAAGGACTTCGTGAAGTCCGACAAATACCCATTGGCGAGCAAGGACGACGTGGGCCGGCTCCGGGTCGGGGCAGCGATCGGGTTCTTCGGTGACTCGTGGGAGCGGGCGATGGCCTTGGTGGAACAGGACGTGGACTGCCTGGTGGTTGACACCGCACACGGCCATTCCCGCGGAGTCATGGACATGATCCGCCGGCTCAAGGCAGAGCCGCTCGCCGCCGGCGTGGACATCATCGGCGGGAACGTCGCAACCTATGCGGGTGCGAAGGCCCTGTGCGAGGCAGGTGCGGACGGCGTCAAGGTCGGCGTCGGCCCCGGCTCGATCTGCACCACCCGCGTGGTCGCCGGCGTCGGCGTCCCCCAGGTGACCGCCATCCACGATGCGGCCCGGGCCGCCCGCGAGTTCGATGTGCCTGTGATCGGTGATGGCGGCCTGCAATATTCGGGTGACATCGCGAAGGCCATCGTCGCCGGTGCGGACACCGTCATGCTCGGCTCGCTGCTCGCCGGCTGCGACGAGTCCCCGGGTGAACTGACGTTCATCAACGGCAAGCAATACAAGACCTATCGGGGCATGGGTTCGCTCGGCGCAATGGCCGCCCGTGGACGCAAGGCCTCTTATTCGAAGGACCGCTATTTCCAGGGCGATGTGACCTCGGACGACAAGCTCGTGCCGGAGGGCATCGAGGGCCAGGTGCCCTATCGGGGTCCGCTCGCAGCCGTCGCCTATCAGTTGGTGGGCGGTCTGCGGCAGTCGATGTTCTATACCGGAGCGGCCACGATCCCGGAGCTGCACGAGAGGGGCAGGTTTGTCCGGATCACCTCGGCGGGTCTGCGAGAATCCCATCCGCACGACATCCAGATGACAGTCGAGGCGCCGAACTACGCGGCGAAGGACTGACCGAGAACTCAAGCGGGAGAGCTGAACCATGCAGGACATCGGCCGCAGCAAGCGCGCCAAACAGGCGTTCAATTTCGACGACATAACGATCGTCCCCTCCCGGCGGACCCGTGGCCAGGAAGAGGTGTCGCTCTCCTGGAGGATTGACGCCCTGGAATTCGACTTCCCGATGGTGGCGGCGCCGATGGACTCGATCATGTCGCCCGAGACCGCGATCGCGGTCGGCAAGTGCGGGGGACTCGGCGTACTCAACTTGGAGGGCCTGTGGACCCGCTACGAGGACCCGGAGCCGCTGCTCGCCGAGATCGCCGCGATCGAGGACAATGTCGAGGCGACCAAGCGGATGCAGCGGCTCTATGCGGAGCCGATCCGGGCGGAGCTGATCACCGCCCGGATGCAGCAGATCCGCGAGGCGGGTGTGCCCGTGGCGGGCGCGCTGTCACCGCAGAACACCCAGGAGTTCGCCCAGACGGTGGAGGCTGCTGGGGTCGACTTCTTCGTGATCCGCGGCACCACGGTGTCCGCCGAACACGTTTCCAAGGTTGCCGAACCGCTGAACCTCAAGGAGTTCATCCACGCGCTCGAGGTGCCGGTCATCGTGGGTGGCTGCGCGACCTACCAGGCCGCACTCCACCTCATGCGCACGGGCGCAGCGGGGGTGCTCGTCGGCTTCGGTGGCGGTGCCACGCACGCCACCCAGGACATCCTCGGCATTTCCGTGCCCATGGCGACGGCTGTGGCGGATGTGGCCGAGGCGCGGCGGGACTACCTGGACGAGTCCGGTGGCCGCTACGTCCACGTCATCGCCGATGGTGCGGTGGGCCGCTCCGGTGATATCGCCAAGGCGATCGCGTGCGGTGCTGACGCTGTGATGGTCGGTGCGCCACTCGCCCGCGCCACTGACGCCCCGGGTCGCGGCTGGCACTGGGGCGCGGAGGCCTGGCACCCGTCCCTGCCGCGCGGTGAGCGGACGAAGTTCAGGCCATTGGGCACGCTGGAGGAGATCCTGCTCGGTCCCTCACATGTCGCGGACGGGACGATGAACCTTGTGGGCGCGCTCCAGCGGACGCTGGCGACGACCGGATACACGGAGGTCAAGGAGTTCCAGCGGGTCGAGGTCGTGTTGTCGTGACGTCGGACGAAGTCCGGGCGGAGTTGGAGAGCCTGCGGGGCAGCATCGACAACATGGACTCGGCGCTGGTGCACCTGCTCGCCGAGCGGTTCAAGGTCACCCAGCGCGTCGGCGAACTGAAGGCCACCCATGGACTTCCGCCCGCCGATCGTGATCGCGAGCAGCGTCAGATCGAGCGACTCCGGGCGCTGGCCGCCGATGCACGGCTCGACCCGGAGTTCGCGGAGAAGTTCCTCACGTTCATCGTGCGCGAGGTGGTCCGCCATCACGAGCAGATCGCCGCGGCCCGCCGGGACGCGACCGAAGGCTGATCCTCGGTCGGTCACTTCTGCGGCTGGCACCTCGGGCACCAATAGCTCAGCCGCTCCTGGCCTGCCGGCCCGAACTCTTCGACCGCGATCAGCGTCCCGCAGCGCCGACAGGGCTGCCCCGGCCGTTCGAACACCCAGGCCCGCTGTCCACGCCGATCGATCCCCGTGGTGACCTGGGTCGGCCGGGTGACATTGACCTGCAGCAGTTGACGCACCCGGCGTACCAACCGCGGCAGGTCACCCACCTCACCCACCGGCGTACGCGGATGGACGCCCTGCAGGAAGCAGATCTCCGCGCGATAGAAGGTCCCGACACCCGCCAGGTTGCGCTGGTCGAGGAGGGCTTCGCCGACGGTACGCCGCGGGTCCGCGGTCAGGCGCCGGAGCGCTTCCTCCTCGTCCCAACCACCCGGTTGACCGACCACGCCCAGCAGATCGGGGCCGAGATGGCCCACGACGTTCTGTTCGTCGGACGTGTGCAGCAACTCCACGACCGGGAGACGCAGACCCACCGCGAGATCGGTCCCGGTGCCCAGCACCACCCGGACCTGGTGAGCGGGACCGGGCGGGCGCGCCCCCCTGCCCACGATGCGCCAGGTTCCGTCCATCCGCAGATGTGTGTGCAGCGTCAGCCCCGAATCCAGCCGGGTGAGCTGATGTTTGCCCCGGGGAACGACCTCGAGCACGGTCATGCCCACCAGATCCGCGGCGGCATGCCGGGGTACGCGGAGTTCGGCCCTCGTCAAAACCTGCCCCGCGAGCACTCGGTGGAGCTGGGCACACGAACGGTGGACCGTGTCGCCCTCAGGCACGGGACATCCCGATGCCCGGCGGTCCGGCGTTCGCGCAGATCGCGCTGACAGGGTGTGGCATGGCGCCAGCGTACGGACACCGCGCCGGACAGGGACACCGCCAGGGGGAGTGCGGTCGCGGACGCCGGACAGCAAATAGGGCGCCACCTGCCGGTGACGCCCTATTTGTGTGACAGAAGAGAAGGTCAGCCGTTGAGACCCTCGAAAAGAATGGTGGAGAGATAGCGCTCACCGAACGACGGGATGACCACGACGATCGTCTTGTCGGCGTTCTCGGGGCGGTTCGCGACCTCGACGGCCGAGGCGATGGCGGCACCGGAGGACAGACCCACGAGCAGGCCCTCCTCGGTGGCGGCGCGGCGGGCCCACTCGACGGACGTGGCGGCGTCCTGGGGCACGATCTCGTCGATGATGTCGCGGTTGAGGATCTCCGGGACGAAGTTGGCGCCGATGCCCTGAATCTTGTGCGGGCCGGGCTTGCCGCCGGACAGGATCGGGGATTCCTTCGGCTCCACGGCCACCATCCGCACCTCGGGCTTGCGGGACTTCAGCACTTCACCGACGCCGGTGATGGTGCCGCCGGTGCCGATGCCGGCCACGACGATGTCCACCGTGCCGTCGGTGTCCGTCCAGATCTCCTCCGCGGTGGTCCGGCGGTGGATCTCGGCGTTGGCCTGGTTGGCGAACTGGCGCACGAGCACGGCCCCCTCGGAAGCACCGATCTCCTCGGCCTTGTTCACCGCGCCCTTCATGCCCTCCGACCCCGGGGTCTGGACGAGCTCCGCACCATAGGCGCGCAGCAGCGCCTTGCGCTCGGCGGACATGGTCTCGGGCATGGTCAGGACCACCCGGTAGCCACGGGCCGCGCCGACCATCGCCAACGCGATGCCGGTGTTCCCGGAGGTGGCTTCCACGATGGTGCCACCCGGCTTGAGCTGGCCGGACTGCTCGGCGGCGTCGATCATCGCCACGCCGATCCGGTCCTTGACGCTGTTCGCGGGGTTGTAGAACTCGAGCTTGGCCAGCACGGTTGCCGACGAGTCCCCGACCAGACGGTTGAGGCGCACGAGGGGAGTCCGGCCAATCAGCTGGGTCACGTCGTCATAGATATTCATGCCCATAGGAAACACCTATGACCCTATTCGAGACAAATCTGTCCGGGATCCGGACCCCTCCGGGTGGCAAACAAGGGCCGCCGTCACCGCGCGTTCATCTCGCGGTTCGGTTCGGCTTGTGCGGTCTTGGTTGACTGGGTCCCCGTGGAGCGTACGCGAAAACCCTGCCCCCACGCGACCCCCCGCCGGCGCGGCTCGGTCGCGGGCTTCGTCGTGCTCATTCTCATGGCGCTGCTGCTCGCCGCCTGCACGCCGTCCGGCCCGGAGCCACCACCCCCGCCCCCGCCGGACGGATTCGTCGACGCGGACCCGTGGCGGGAGCGCCAGATGGACTACCTCCACCACGCGACCGACACCCTGGACCGGCGCAACCCGGAGAGCATCCTGGCCGCACTCGCCCGGGCCGACCGGGAGCCCGACTTCCGCATCGACGCGGGGGAGTTCACCACCACTGATCTGCGGCGCCACCTGGACCGCATCGACGGCCACGTCGATACTTCGGACTTCGACCTGATGCGCCTGTGGCTGCTCTGGCACACCCACGGCGAGGACCTCGATCCCGCACTGCGCGACGGGCTGCGGGACCGGCTGTTGGGCTTCCGCTACTGGTACACCGACCCGCTCCCGCCCGCCACCGTGCCGCGGGGGGACGACCTCAGCGGTGTGGACCACAAGTGGTTCTGGTCGGAGAACCACCGGCTGATCGTGCACACGCTGGAATATCTGGCCGGCGGATACCTGCCGGAGGAGCGGTTCGAGATCACCGGCGAGTTGGGGCAGACCCATCGGGAACGCGGCCGCGCACGACTCACTGCCTGGCTCGACGAGAAGACCCGCTGGGGCTTCTCGGAATGGCACTCCGACGTCTATTACCCCGAGGACGTCCAAGCGCTCCTCCTGCTGTCCGAACATGCAGAGGAGCCGTTGGCGGCCCGGGCACGCGCGCTGCTGGATGTGCTCTTCCTGGACTTCGCCGTCGCACAGGTCGACGGAAACTTCGGCACGACCCATGGCCGGTCCTACATGAAGGACAAGTCCCGCGCGGGTGATCAGAACACCCGCGACATCATCCACTTCCTCTACGACACCAACCCCGAGGGCTATGCGCCCTGGGTTGATTTCGGGGCGCTGCTCCTGGCGACCTCGACGAAATATCGACTCCCGGCGGTCTTCCAGCACATCGCGCTCGAGCCCGCCCCGAGCGTGACCAAACAGCGGATGGGCGTCCCGCTCGATCCGTCGGAGGAGATCGTCCCGAACCCTGTGCCGCCGCCCGGGACATCGTTCACGGACCCCGACGCCCTCGCCTTCTGGTGGGACCGTGGCGCGATGACGGCGTGGCAGGTCGTGCCGCTGTCGATGCAGGCGATCCGCGAACACGAGCTCTGGCGCGGGGACCTGTTCGCCCCTGTGGCGCCCCTGCTCCGCCAGCCCGGCACCTCGACGGCCGAGGGTGCCCAGCACGTCGCCTATGCCCTCGGGTGCCAGATCAACGCCGGGCTGCTGAGCGAGGCGCATACGGTCACGTGGCGCTCCCACGGGACCTCCCTGTCGAGCGTGCAGGACTATCGCCCCGGGTGCCTGGGGCGCCAGTACCATGCCTGGCAGGCCACCCTCGGTGCCGATGCGGTGGTTTTCACCACACACCCGGGCAACGCGGATCGCGGTCGGTGGGCCGACGACGACCTCTACTGGAACGGTTCGGCCACCATGCCCCGGACCGGCCAGGTCGGCAGCGTGGCGATCAACATCTATTCACCCAACTTCCCCGCAGCCGGCAACAAGGACCCCGACGCGAACTATCAGCCGTTCACCCATGCGTTCTTCCCACAGCAGCATTTCGATGAGGTACGCACGGTCGGCGCGTGGACGGTCGGGCGCAAGGACGACGGCTATGTAGCGCTCTGGTCCCACCGCCCGACGAAGTGGGCGGTCACCCGACCCAATCCGGCAGGCCTCACCGCGCCCTATGACCTTCTCGCTCCCGGCGGGGCCGGCAACGTCTGGATCGCGGAGGTCGGGACGAAGGACCGGTGGGGAGATTTCGACACCTTCGTCGCCGCCATCGAGGAGGCCGAGGTCAGCGCGGTCGATCTGGGCACCATCGCCGGCGTACCCCGTGGGTTCGTCGTGCGCTATCACTCCCCCGGGGAAGGAGTGCTGACCTACGCGACCGACGGGCCCCTCACCAAGGACGACGCCGTCATCGACCAGCGGTTCACCGAGCGCATCGCGAGCCCCTGGGTGACGGTGCCCCAGGGGGATCACGGATGGACGGTCCGCCACGGTGATGCGGAGTACGTGATCGACCTGCGCACAGGGCGGCGCGGAGCCGGATGATCGCCCTAGACTGCGGGCCATGTCCGACCTCGCCGCAGAAGTGGTGGCTGATCACACGCGGGTGATCGTCATCGACTTCGGAGCCCAATATGCCCAGTTGATCGCTCGTCGCGTGCGCGAGGCGAGTGTCTATTCGGAGATCATGCCGTCGACGGCGTCAGTGGCCGAGATCATGGCGCGCAAGCCGGCCGCGGTGATCCTGTCCGGCGGCCCCTCGTCGGTCTATTCCGAGGGCGCCCCGCAGGTCGATCCGGAGCTCTTCACTGCCGGCGTACCCGTCCTGGGCATCTGCTACGGCTTCCAGGCCATGGCGGTCGCCCTCGGTGGTGAGGTCGAGAAGACCGGGCTGTCGGAATTCGGGCGTACGCCGGCCGTCGTCGTCGAGCGGGGCACACTCCTGGCCGGCGTACCCGAGGAGCTCGCCGCCGCCGAGCGCGACGCGACCGCCACGTTGAACATCTGGATGAGCCACGGTGACGCGGTTGCGCGGGCGCCGGAGGGATTCACCGTCCTGGCGCGGACGGGTGGGGCACCGGTCGCTGCCTTCGAGGACGTCGAACGCCGCTTGGCGGGCGTGCAGTGGCACCCCGAGGTCGGCCACTCCGAGCACGGCCAGGCGGTCCTGGAGGCGTTCCTGTTCGACATCGCCGGACTGCGTCCCGATTGGACCCCGGCGAACATCGTCGAGGACTCGATCGCGGCGATCCGCACGCAGGTCGGCGACAGGCACGTGCTGTGCGGGCTGTCCGGAGGCGTCGACTCCGCGGTGGCCGCCGCTTTGGTGCACCGGGCGATCGGCGATCAACTCACCTGCGTCTTCGTCGACCACGGGTTGCTGCGCAAGGGCGAGGCGGAGCAGGTCGAGCAGGACTTCGTGGCAGCGACCGGCGTACGCCTCATCGTCGCCTCCGTCGCCGACCAATTCCTCGGGCACCTCGCCGGGGTGACCGACCCGGAGACGAAGCGCAAGATCATCGGCCGCGAGTTCATCCGCACGTTCGAGGCGGCCGCGCGCCAGGTGGCGGAGCATGAGGGCGTCGACTTTCTGGTCCAGGGCACGCTCTATCCGGACGTCGTCGAGTCCGGCGGGGGCGAGGGCACGGCGAACATCAAGTCGCACCACAACGTGGGCGGCCTGCCCGACGACCTGCAGTTCACGCTGATCGAGCCGTTGCGGACGTTGTTCAAGGATGAGGTACGCGCGGTCGGCGAGGAGCTGGGTCTGCCTGCGGCGATGGTCTGGCGGCAGCCGTTCCCGGGCCCCGGTCTCGCGATCCGCATCATCGGCGAAGTCACGAAGGAGCGCCTCGATCTGCTGCGGGAGGCCGACGCGATCGCCCGCGAGGAGCTGACCCGCGCCGGGCTCGATCGCGACGTGTGGCAGTTCCCGGTGGTGCTGCTGGCGGACGTACGCTCGGTCGGCGTCCAGGGGGACGGGCGGACCTATGGCCACCCGGTGGTGCTGCGCCCGGTGTCGAGCGAGGATGCGATGACCGCCGACTGGAGCCGCCTGCCCTATGAGCTGCTCGAGCGGATCTCCACCCGCATCACCAACGAAGTGCGCGACATCAACCGCGTCGTCCTCGATGTGACCTCCAAGCCGCCCGGCACCATCGAGTGGGAGTAGGGGCAAGGTCCTCGCCCCGAACGCCAAGTGCCCCCGTCCGGTGACGGGGGCACTGTCCGTAGGTCTCGCCGAGCGAGCGCTGGGGTGCGGGGGCGTTCCCTCGCACTGTTTCAGCGCAGGTCGTCCGGGTTGCGCATGGGGTTCTGCTGCCCGTAGGGCTGGCCGGCGCCGCCCTTCTTGGCCTGCTGGGTGTTGTACCAATCCGTGGCCTTCTGGGTCCAGTCCCCGGCGATGGCCTTGCCGCTGGCGGCCGGGATCAGAACCCAGGCGAGGATGTACGCGATCGGGCCGACACCCGTGAACAGGACGATGGCCGCGGTGATGATGCGGACGATGGTGGCGTCCACGCCGAGGTAGTCGGCGAGACCGCCGCAGACGCCGCCGAGCATCTTGTCAGTGGTGGACCGTTCGAGCTTCTTGTTCATCTCGGTTCCTTTCGATGGTGGGGGGACGAGGGCTGAGGGAGGGGGACGGGGTCAGGATCGGCGGGCCAACAAGAGCCCGAGGACACCGAGCGCGATCAGAAAGACCGGCAGCGCCACGTTCCAGACGCGAGGGTTGGGGTTCCCGCCGATGGCCGCATAGAGCGCGCCGCCGGCGAAGGTCGTGAAGAGGAGGCCGACGAAAAGAGAGAACAGATCGGGCTTCGGCCTCCGGCGTTCTGTCTGCTCCTGGTTCATCGTTTCACCTCCAGCTGGCCGAGGCCGACCCGGGCCTCGATGGTGAGGGTCGGGCCGTCGGGGTCGGTACCGTGTGCGACGGTGGTGTCGCCCAGGTCGAAACCCTGGCTGACATGCCGATCAAGGACATGTGCCTCGCCGACGTCGACGGTCCAGACCACCCGCATGTTGGTGTCCGGGGGCACGATGATCGTCACTTTGCCGAGATCGACGCTGGTGGCATAGGTGAGGTCTTCCTCCAACCGGAGTGCGGACAGGTCCACCACGTGCTCACCGTTGCCGTGGGCCTCTTCCGCAGGAACGTCGGCGATGGTCGAATAGGCGACCGTGGTGTCGGGGGTTTCGTCCAACGGCGCGGCCGCACCGCCGACGAGAATGCCGAGGATCGCTCCTGCCACCACCAGTCCGCGCGGCCGGGTGAACCAAGCGCTGAGCATCATCGTGAGCCCGACGGCGAGCAGGAGCGCCGCCAGATAGGCATAGAGAGGCAGACCCATCGACCGGTCGAGGATCGCCACGGCGGTGACAGCCATGCCGGCCAGGAGCCAGCCCACGAGCTGTAGCCGCCAACTGCGCCGCCGCTTCTTGACCGGGCTCTTGCCCGGGACCGCCGGGGTGCTGCCAGTGCTGGGGGCGACGTCCGCCTGCCGTTCCGCGGATGGGGCCGGGGACGGCTGATAGAGACCGACCGGATCCGGGTGGGCCAGGAAAGCCCGCAGCGAATAGCCCGGATCGTGTTCCGTCGTCGGCGGAGCGGGGTGCGCCGGTCCTGCCTGACTGGCCAGATATTCCTGCACGCGCGCCTGCCAGGCGGACGCAGCCTCGGTGAACGGAGTCTGTTCGGCGAAGGGCCGGGCGGCAAGCTGAGGGGTCTCGGGCTCCTTGGGAGCGGCGGCGCGACGGGCCTGTTCGGGGCGATACCACCCGAGATACCACACCGCGCCGATCACCAGAGCGGGTCCGAACCCGAACGGCATCACATGTCCGACCAGTCCGGCGAAGAAGAGCATGGCCACGATCAACAGCGCGATCCCGGCCTTCAGGCCGAGCCGGCGTACCCCCGGGAGAACCGAATCGATCGGGGCCTGATCGCTCCCCGCCGGCGGGACGACTGCCCACGCCGCGGCGTACAACACAATGCCCATGCCGCTCGACAGCGCGAGGAGCACCGCAGCGACCCGGATCAACAGCGGATCGACCTGCCACCGGTCCGCGAGCATGACACACACGCCGGCAACGCGCCGGTCGCTGGTGCTGCGTCGCAGCTCGGTGAGTGGTTCCATGCCCCCATCCTTCCCCCCGGGCCCGCGTCGCACCATCGGGGGAGTCCCCGATTGGTGCCCGAGCGACCGCAATCAGGGACGGTCCAGGGAGGTCCCGGTTGGCCGGAGGCCCGGCACATGTGAGGCTGGAAGCATCATGGCCGGTCGCGACGATTCTGACGCTACCGGCAGCCCTGACCAGGATCAGCAGCTGCCGGTGAGCGCCGTCGTGCCTGTCCACTCCCAGGAGCTGTCACAGGAGGTGGCGGACCCGGGAGCCGCCGCGCCCGAGGCTGCACCTGGTGAGGACGAGGCCCTCACCGGGGAGCGTCCGAAGCGTGCCCGCGCCCACCGAGTGCCCGAGGGCGCCTGGGTCGGCGGGGTGTGCACCGGCCTCGCCGATCACCTCGGTTGGCCGGTCATGGTCCTGCGCGTCGGGTTCGTGGGGCTCGCGCTGCTGCAGTTCGTCGGTCTGGTGGTGTACGCGGTGCTGTGGCTCATCATGCCCGCCGCACCCAAGCCCGAGGCGGCGCCCGGACTGGAATCCCACGACCGCACGCAGCTGCGCACCGCCGACAAACCTCGCCGCGCCACCGATCTGGGCGCGGTCGCTGCGCTCGGGCTGCTGTCGATCGGGCTGATCTGGCTCGTGCAGGCAAGCGGCATGGGCCTGTCGGCCCAGATCTTCTGGCCGATCGCGTTCGCCGGCGCGGGCGTCGCACTGGTGTGGCGTACTGCCGACAACTCCGACGCCAACTGGCGCGAGGAAACCGCCGGACCCGCCTGGCTGCGGCCCTTCGTCGCGCGGGGCCGTGTCCTGACGCTGGTCCGGACCATCCTCGGCCTGGGGCTCGTCGGTGCTGCGGTCGGCATGGTCATCGCCTCCCAGGCCGGGCTGGCGGAGTTGCCGCGGGTGCTGGGCATGACCGGGCTGGCCCTGGCGGGGACGGCGCTGGTGGTGGCGCCGTGGGCGTACCGGTCCCGGCAGGCCCTCCAGCAGGCCCGCGAGGAGAAGGTACGCGCCGACGAACGCGCCGACATGGCCGCCCATCTGCACGACTCGGTCCTGCAGACGCTCGCGCTGATCCAGAAGCGCTCCGATGACCCGCGCACGGTCGCCACGCTCGCGCGCAAGCAGGAGCGGGAGCTGCGGACCTACCTCTATGGCGACGTCATCCGCGAGGAGACCCTCAAGGCAGCGCTGACGGCCGCGGCCGCCGAGGTCGATGACGAACGCGGCATCCCCGTCGAGGTCGTGTGTGTCGGCGACTGCGATCTGACCGAGGATCTCGGCGCGATGATCCGCGCTGCCCGCGAGGCAATGCTGAACGCCGCGAAGCACTCCGGCGCGCCCCGGATCGATGTCTATGCCGAGGTCGATGACGATCTCGTCGAGATCTTCATCCGGGATCGTGGAAAGGGCTTCGACATCAAGGACATCGGGGATGATCGAATGGGTGTCAAGGGCAGCATCATCGGGCGCATGGAACGCCACGGTGGCACCGCCCGGATCCGCTCGTCGCCCGAGGACGGCACCGAAGTGAGACTGGAGATGAAGAGATGACGACCGACCTGCCGCAGCCCGATTCCCTCGGACCGGGGGAAACCACCCCACCGACCGACCGCCCCCTCCGCGTCGTCGTGGTCGACGACCATGCGATGTTCCGTTCCGGTGTGAAGGCCGAGATCGGCCAGGCTGTCGAAGTGGTCGGGGAGGGCGAGGACGTTGCCACCGCTGTGGCAGCGATCAAGGAGAGTACGCCGGACGTCGTCCTCCTGGACGTCCACCTCCCGGGCGGCGGTGGCGGCGAGGTCATCAAACAGGTGCACGCGACGATGCCGGAGCTGCGATTCCTCGCGCTGTCGGTGTCAGACGCGGCCGAGGACGTCATCGGCGTCATCCGCGCCGGGGCACGGGGCTACGTGACCAAGTCGATCAGTGCCGAAGAACTCATCGACGCCATCCGCCGCATCGCGGACGGAGACGCGGTGTTCTCACCGCGGCTCGCGGGATTCGTGCTCGACGCGTTCTCCGACTCCATCGAGGTCGCCTCCATCGACGAGGACCTCGACCGGCTGTCCAACCGGGAGCGGGAGGTGTTGAGGTTGATCGCGCGGGGGTACGCGTACAAGGAGATCGCGCGCGAGTTGTTCATCTCGATCAAGACCGTCGAGACGCACGTCTCCTCCGTGCTGCGGAAACTTCAGCTGTCCAACCGCCATCAGCTGACGCGGTGGGCGACGGACCGGCGTTTGGTGTGAACAGGTCGGGTTGCTTGGCAGCCCGGTGGAAAGCAAACAGCCCGCCCCCTTTCGGGGACGGGCTGTTCTGGTTGTCGAAGGGTCAGGCAGCGCGGCCCCTGCCCGAGGTGACCTTGCCATAGATGAAGAGGACGATCAGCGCGCCGATGACAGCTACGAGGAGCGTCCAGAAGAAGCCACCTTCAGGTGTGAACTGGAAGCCGTTGCCCATGAGCAGGTTGGTGATGAGGCCACCGGCGAAGGCGCCGATGATGCCCAGGATGATGGTGACGATGATGCCGCCACCCTGCTTGCCCGGCATGATGAACTTGGCGATTGCTCCGGCGAGGAGGCCGATAATGATCCAAAAGATAATGCCCATGTGATCAATTTAGCGGCAGCCTCTGAACAGATCGACGCTATGTCGACAATTTCGGGTAACGATTGGGCTGCGTGCGGCTCGCACAGGCATCCAGGACGGGAGCAGCAGGATGTTGCTGCCACGCAACCCGGCCACCTCTTGCCCCAACCGAGGGTCCACGCGGACGAACGCCCGGGGGTGGTGTCTTGCCCGTGGGGCGAGCCCATGCTGGCCCGGATTCGGGCCCCCTCCGTTCGGGGCGCTCTGCTCGGGTCCCTATCCCACGGTTGCCCTGAGGCCACGTTGCCCGGGTTTCGTCACTTTCCCCACTTACGTGGCTCCTTGCTCAGGTTCCAGTCTGGGCAAGGAGCTATGAACCTGGGGAACGTGACCGAACCCGGGCAACGTGCGAGGCGGGGCGTACTGAACCCGGGCAAGGAGCTCTATGAACCCGGGGGACGTGACCGAACCCGGGCAACGTGCGAGGCGGGGCGTACTGAACCCGGGCCAGGAGGGTGCTCACTGATCAAAGGAACGGGCTGAACGGCTTGAGGATCGCCTCGGAGAACTTGACCATGATGGGCCGCTGGCCCCACTCGTCGAGGGTCAACTCCCGACAGTTGGTGAGGTCGAGCCGGAAGACCTCGGCCATCTTCTCCGCCATCTCATGGTCGGTGACCTCAAGGTTGATCTCATAGTTGCCGATGAGCGACAGCCGGTCGAGGTTGGCGGTGCCGACCGTGGACCACTGGTCGTCGATGACCGCGGTCTTCGCGTGCACCATGGCGCCCTGATAGAGGAACAAGCGTACGCCCCCCTCCAGCAGGCCGCGGTAGTAACCCCGCGACACCCAGTCGGCGACGATGTGGTTGGACCGCTCGGGAACGATGATCCGCACGTCCACCCCGCGCTGGGCCGCCCCGATGAGGACCCCGAGCAGATCGTCGTCGGGGATCAGATAGGCGTGGGTGAGCCAGACGCGCGCCTGGGCGCGGTCGATGGCGTCGAGGTACATGTACCGAATCGGATAGATCAGCTGCCGCGGCACGTTGCGGTGCACGCGGATGGGGGAGTCCCACGTGCGCTGCCGGGGATCCTCCAGCTCCGGGTGACGCCGGTTGCCCCACAGGTTCCAATAGTCGACGAACGCGTTCTCCAGCTCGCCGACGGCCTCGCCGGTGACCCGCACGTGGGTGTCCCGCCAGTCCGTCGCATAGAGCGAGCCGATGTTGTATCCACCGGTGAACGCCGTCCTGCCGTCCACGACCATGAGCTTGCGGTGGTTGCGCCCGGAATTGCGTGGGTGCCAGAATCCCCAGCCGCCGACGAGCAGCGGGTGGTGTTTGACGTGGATGCTCGGTGGAAACCGAAAGAACGGGCGGGGGACGACCAGGTTGGCGAACTCGTCGAAGACCACATAAACGGCGACCCCGCGGTTGGCGGCGCGGATGAACGCGCGTTTGAAGGCCCGGCCGATCGGGTCGTTCTTCCAGATGAAGGTTTCGAAGTAGATCCGGTCGGAAGCGTTGTCGATGGCCTTGAGCATGTCGATGTAGAGGTCCTGGCCATAGGTGTAGACCGTGATGTCCGACGCCCCGGCCCGGACAGGGACCGGGTCGGATTTGGGGAACACGACCGGCGCGCGATCCTTCTTCCGGCGGCTGTCGATCACCAGGAGCGTGACCGCCGTGGCCAACTGCACTCCGAAGACGGCCAGAAGGAGACGACGGATGATTCGCTTGATCTGGCGCCAGTTCACGCCCCCAATGTAGCCGGGCACTCCCCAGCCCCGATCGCCGCGGATCGAACAGCGCGCAGTGTCGGTCGGGAGGCCTAGGGTGGAGTCCCTATGAACGAGCACAGCGCCCAGCCCACCCTGACCGACGACCCTGCGCCGAGGCCGCGGAAACGCAGCCGCGCAAAGGAACTCCTCGAGGGGCTCAACGACCCGCAGCGGGAGGCGGTCCTGCACGAGGGGTCGCCGTTGCTGGTGGTTGCGGGCGCGGGTTCCGGAAAGACCCGGGTGCTGACTCGTCGCATCGCCTATCTGGTGTCGGAGCGGGATGTTCACCCTGGGTCGATCCTGGCGATCACGTTCACCAACAAGGCGGCTGCGGAGATGCGGCATCGCGTCGCCGAGATCATCGGCAATCGGGCCAGGATCATGTGGGTGTCGACGTTCCACTCGGCGTGCGTGCGCATTCTCCGTGCCGACATCCATCGGTTCGGCTATGCGCGGCAGTTCTCCATCTATGACGACGCCGACTCGAAGCGGCTCATGCAGCTGGTGTGCGGTGACCTCGGCCTGGACCCCAAGAAGCACCCGGTCCGCCAAGTCCTCAACTGGGTCTCCAACTGCAAGAACGACCTGGTCGACCACGAGGCGGCGCAGGCACGGGGCGGTGTGGGGCAGGAGCTGTACCCGGAGGCGTATGCGGACTATCAGCGCCGGTTGCGGGCCGCCAACGCCCTCGACTTCGACGACCTCATCATGCTCACGGTGCACCTTTTCCAAGCGTTTCCTGAGGTTCTGGAGCACTACCGGCGGCGGTTCCGGCACGTGTTGGTGGACGAATATCAGGACACCAACCATGCGCAATATGCGCTGATCCGCGAACTCTGTGGGGCACCGGAGACGGAGGACGGCGGATTCCGGATGGTTCCGGAAGCTTTTGGGACAGACCCTCCGGAGCTCATGGTGGTCGGCGACTCCGACCAGTCGATCTATGCCTTCCGCGGGGCGACGATCCGCAACATCCTCGACTTCGCGACGGACTTCCCCGGCGCGCGCACGGTGATGCTCGAGCAGAACTACCGCTCCACCCAGACGGTCCTGTCCGCTGCCAACGCGGTGATCGCCCACAACGAGGGGCGCCCGGCCAAGAATCTGTGGTCCGCCGCGGGGGACGGGGATCGGATCGTCGGCTATGTCGCCGACACCGAACACGATGAGGCCCAGTTCGTCGCCGGTGAGATCGAGGACCTCGCCGCGGCGGGGACGAGCGGCTACGCCGATACGGCTGTGTTCTATCGGACCAATGCCCAGTCGAGAGCCTTCGAGGAAGTGTTCATCCGGCGCGGGGTGCCCTACAAGGTCGTGGGCGGCGTACGTTTCTATGAGCGCAAGGAAGTGCGGGACGTGATCGCGTATCTCCGTGCCATCGTCAACCGCGCCGACGACGTCTCCGTGCGGCGGATTCTCAACGTGCCCAAGCGGGGGATCGGGGACCGCTCCGAGGCCGCGATCGAGGCGTTCGCCCAGCGCGAGGGCATCACGTTCTCGGATGCAGTGCGGCGGGCGTCCGAGTCGGGCCTGGCGGCAGGTGCCGTACGCCGGCTCCGGGCTTTCGCCGACATGATGGACGAGCACGAGGAAATGGTGGCTTCGGGTACGCCGGCCCACGAGGTGGTGGCGTCGGTCCTCGACGCGTCGGGTTATCTGGCGGAGCTCGAGGCGTCCAGCGATCCCCAGGACCAGACCAGGGTGGAAAACTTGGCCGAATTCCTCGCCGTGGCTGAGGAGTTCGTCACGTCCGCGTCCGCGGTGTCGCTCGATGAGACCGATCCTGGCTTCGACCTCGAGACAGCCGAGGGCGTATTGCTCGGGGCGCCCGAGCCGGACCCGTCCCTCGCAGCCTTCCTCGAACGGATCGCACTCGTGGCGGATGCCGACCAATTGGGCGCAGCCGGACAGGGGGCCTCGGCCGAGGGGGACACGTCCGGAGTGGTCACGTTGATGACCCTGCACACGGCCAAGGGACTAGAATTCGACACCGTCTTCCTCACCGGCTGTGAGGACGGCATCCTCCCGCACCAACGCACTCTCACCGACATCGAGCAGTTGGCGGAGGAGCGTCGGCTGGCCTATGTGGGGATCACGAGAGCCCGCAAGCGGCTCTATCTCAGCCGCGCGGTCAGCCGGTCGGCGTGGGGAGCTCCTCAGCACAACCCGCCCAGCCGGTTCCTGACGGAGATTCCCGACCGGCTCATGGACTGGCGGCGACTTGGATCCGGTCAGACGACCTGGCGCAACACGAGTGCGACAGCGCGTTATCGAGAGCGCGTCAAGCGGGATGGCTTCGGCACCCGCATCGACACCGTGCCGGTCAAAAGGGACGTGCCGCAGCTGTCGGTGGGGGACCGGGTGCTGCACAATGCGTTCGGGCTGGGCACGGTCGTGGCCCTGCACGGTTCGGGACCCAAGGCGATGGCCGATGTGGACTTCGGGTCAACGGGCGTCAAACGGCTGGCCCTGCAATTCGCGCCCTTGGAGAAGCTGTGACACGAGCTGCGCCGTCCTGAACCGGCAACAAACTCCTGAGCGGGCGATGACTCCAGAACAGGCAACGACGAAGGGCTCCTGCCGGAAATGGCAGGAGCCCTTGTGCGTCAGGCGTCAGGGGCGGCTCAGAGGCGTACGCCCTGGGTCAGCAACCAGCGATAGGGATCGGAGGTCGAATAGGGATCCGAGGTGGATGCGCCGACCGGGTAGTACTCGAAGTGCAGGTGCGGGCCGAAGGTCCGGCCGGTCATGCCGACATAGCCGATGAGCTGTCCAGCGGTCACCGTCTGGCCGGGGCGAACGGTGGAGGACGCCATGTGCGCATAGAGCGTCGAGCCGTTGCCGTGCTGGATGATCACGTGGACGCCGGCCCAGCCGCCCGCGTTGGGCGAGACCACGACGCCGTTGGCCGCAGCGTGGATCGGCGTTCCGATCGGCGCGCCGAGGTCCTGACCGGTGTGATAGCGCGACCATGCGCCCACAGCACCCCAGCGGGCGCCGACGGTATAGCGGCCCTTCGGCAGCGGCGCAGCAGCGCCGCCGGAAACCACCGGAGAGCCG
The DNA here is from genome assembly GCA_012839035.1 of Propionibacterium sp. Lineage (GTDB taxonomy): Bacteria > Actinomycetota > Actinomycetes > Propionibacteriales > Propionibacteriaceae > Enemella. The sequence goes on along the minus strand of DUOB01000023.1, from coordinate 11,603 downwards.
GCCTCGCCCGCCTGGAAGTCGACCGGGGCATTGCCCTGGGCCGTGTTCGGAGCAGCCTGGAGGGTGCCGCCGATGGCTTCCTGCTGGCTGGCGCGCAGTGCCTCTTCGGCCTTGCGGCGTTCCTCTGCCATGCGATCCTGCTCGCGCTGCGTGGCTGCGGCGGTGTTCTGGAGAGTGGTGTTGCGGGCCTCGTTGAGTGCCTCGCCCGAGGTCTCGGTGGCCTTCTCGCCGGTCACCTCAAGGGAAGCGCCGCGTTCCTTGGCGATCTGGTCGGCGACGGCACGATCGATTTCGTTTCGAACAGCGTTGCGGCTGACACCATCGGCGCTGCGGCCGAAGGCGTCGAGCTGGCCATCGCTCGCGGCCTGGTCCTGTGCGTTGCGGATCTCGTTGATGGCCGCCTGCTCCTCGGCGATCCGCTTCGACTCCTCAGCGGGGATGGCCTGGGAATAGTCCTGGGCTCCCTGGACAGCGGTGCTGGTGCGGGTCACTTCGGTGGCCTGGGCGGACGCGGTCATTGCAACGGATCCTGCGACGGCCAATCCCAGGCCGGAGATTGCCAGTGCGGCGAGACCATGGGCGACCAAGCCTTTGACGCTCAGGTCCTCGTCGATAGTGGCGCTGTTGCCAGCCAGGACGTCGGTGGTGTCCTCGACGCCCAGTGCCCGCCGGGCCTTGGGCTTGCCGAACAAGCGCTTCGACACGTGTGAACTCCTAGTGCTTGCGATCCGGCGGTTCTTTCGGAATCGCCTTTACGAAGATAACGGACAGATAACCTGTGACTCAAACCGAGCCACCTGGTGGAGCCTGAAGCTTCTCAGGTGCTTTCGTTACGTATTAAGAATCGCAAACTTTCGCGCGAGTATCACATCCTGTGCCATCCCATGGCACTTCCTGGACGGGAAAGTCCATCTGGCGGACATCTGATGGTGGCGGATTCCCTTTGTGCCTCCTCTGCGCCTCCTTTGTGCCGTATCCGGCTGTGGCTGCCCCGCGGCGGGTAGGCTGCACTGGATGGAGAGCGCGCCAGTCGCCCCGATTCGGGTGGTCATAGCGAAGCCTGGCCTCGATGGTCACGACCGAGGGGTCAAGTTGGTGGCGAGAGGATTGCGGGACGCGGGCATGGAAGTCATCTATACGGGCCTGCACCAGACTCCCGAGCAGATCGTCCGGACCGCGCTGGCCGAAGACGCCCACGCCATCGGCCTTTCCGTGCTCTCCGGGGCGCACATGACGCTGTTCGCGCGAGTGTTGGAGCTGCTCGCAGCCGAGGGGGCCGGCGACATCGTGGTTTTCGGGGGCGGCATCATTCCCGAAGCCGACCGCGGGCCCTTGGCCGAGCTGGGGGTCGCCCAGGTGTTCACCCCGGGAGCCACGATGACCGAGATCGTCGAATGGACCCGCGCACACGTGACCCCTTCCGCGCTGACATGAATCCCTGACAACCCATGCCTGCAGGCCGAACTGAGCGCCAGGTCGGGTCCGATCGACAGCTTTTTTCTGTATAGCCCACCGGGGTCCGCTACTGTCACCCTCTGGGCGCAAGCGTCGCGCCTGCTCGCCATCGGGCGTACGCCACCCACGCGAGCATTGGAGAACCGCCGGCCGCCGGCGGAAAGGCAACCAAGGATGGAGCCGTCGTGGACCTCTACGAATACCAGGCGCGCGACCTTTTCGAGTCGCACGGCGTCCCGGTGCTCCGGGGCATAACTGTCACCAACGCCGAAGAAGCCGGTGCCGCTGCCGAACAGCTCGGCACCCCCGTTGTTGTGGTCAAAGCACAGGTCAAGACGGGTGGACGAGGCAAGGCGGGTGGCGTCAAGATCGCCAAGAGCCCGGCCGAAGCCGCTGAAAAGGCCGGGGAGATCCTCGGCATGGACATCAAGGGCCACACCGTGCGTCGCGTCATGATCGCAGAGGGTGCGGACATCGCGGAAGAATACTATTTTTCCCTCCTCCTGGACCGGGCCAACCGCTCCTATCTGGCCATGTGCTCGGTCGAGGGTGGCATGGACATCGAACAACTCGCGGAGGAGCGCCCCGAGGCCCTCGCCAAGGTCTCCGTTGATCCGCTCGTCGGGATCGACCGGGCCAAGGCCGACGAGATCGTCGCCGCCGCCAACTTCCCTGAGGCGGACCGGGATCAGATCGCCGATGTGCTCGTGAAGCTCGGTGAGGTTTACCAGGCCGAGGACGCCACGCTCGTCGAGGTCAACCCCTTGGTCAAGACCGGCGACGGCACCATCGTCGCGCTCGACGGCAAGGTCACCCTGGACGACAACGCCAGCTTCCGGCAGCCCCATCACGCCGCGCTGCAGGACATCGACGCCACCGATCCGCTCGAGATCAAGGCGCAGGAAAAGAACCTCAACTACGTGAAGCTCGACGGCAATGTCGGCATCATCGGCAACGGTGCAGGACTGGTCATGTCCACGCTCGACGTGGTCGCCTATGCCGGTGAGGAGTTCCCCGGCAGCCCGAGCCCCGCCAACTTCCTGGATATCGGTGGAGGTGCGAACGCCGAGGTCATGGCCAACGGCCTCGACATCATTTTCAACGATCCTGCGGTCCAGTCCGTGTTCGTGAATGTGTTCGGCGGCATCACTGCGTGCGACGCAGTCGCGAACGGCATCGTGCAGGCGTACAAGATTCTTGGCGACGCGGGCGCAAGCCCGAAGCCTCTCGTCGTGCGGCTGGACGGCAACAATGCCGAGCTCGGCCGCAAGATCCTCGACGACGCGGGTCTCCCGCTGCTCGAGCGGGTCGACACCATGGACGAGGCAGCCCGCCGGGTTGCTGAACTTGCCTCCCAGGCGAACTGAAAGGGACGACGACAAAGATGGCAATCTTTCTCAACGCTGACTCGAAGATCATCGTCCAGGGCATGACCGGCTCCGAGGGCATGAAGCACACCACCCGCATGCTCGCCTCCGGAACCAATGTGGTCGGCGGTGTGAACCCGCGCAAGGCGGGTGAACAGGTCGACTTCCCCGATGGCGTCCAGATCCCCGTCTTCGGCACCGTCAAGGAGGCCATGGACGCCACCGGTGCGAACGTGTCGGTGGTTTTCGTGCCGGCCAAGTTCACCAAGGCCGCTGTGGTCGAGGCGATCGAAGCCGAGATGCCGCTGGTGGTCTGCATCACCGAGGGTGTCGCGGTCAAGGACACCACGGAGTTCTTCTCGCTCACCAAGGGCACCAAGACCCGCCTGATCGGGCCGAACTGTCCCGGGATCATCTCTCCCGGGCTCTCCAACGCCGGCATCATCCCGGCCGATATCGCGCCCAAGCCCGGCCGCATCGGACTGGTGTCCAAGTCGGGCACGCTGACTTATCAGATGATGTACGAACTGCGGGATTTCGGGTTCTCCACGGCCGTCGGTATCGGGGGCGACCCGGTCATCGGGACGACCCATATCGACTGCCTGCAGGCCTTCCAGGACGACGCCGACACCGATGCGATCGTCATGATCGGTGAGATCGGTGGTGACGCGGAGGAGCGCGCTGCCGCGTACATCCAAGCCAATGTCACCAAGCCTGTCGTCGGCTATGTCGCCGGATTCACCGCGCCCGAGGGCAAGACGATGGGTCACGCCGGTGCGATCGTGTCCGGCTCCTCCGGCACCGCGGCTGCCAAGCAGGAAGCCTTGGAAGCGGCGGGTGTCAAGGTCGGCAAGACGCCGTCGGAGACCGCTGCGCTCATGCGTGAGATCATGGAGTCGCTCGCAGGATGAGAATGTTGCCCTCAGAAGTCAGGGCAGCGTAACGTCAGGAATAGCGAAAACCCCGGACAATGACGTCCGGGGTTTTCTGTGTTCGGAAGCAGGCGGCGTACGCCCTGACGCGCTCAGTCCACCTGGGTGATCCGCTCGCCGGCCCGCAAGTTCACGCCGATCCACGCCTCATCGGTGAAGTCGAACGTTTCGGTCGGGTTGGACCGGAGATACACGAACTTGTTTCCGGCACTGAATAGGCCGACGCGGTACTTCTGCATCTGGGCCTGATCGACCTTGGAGTTCACGATGTACCAGTGCCCCCGGATCTCCACCCCGTCCTGTCCCGGCGTGAGGAGCGGCGCTTCCTTGACCATCTCGGAAGTCAGCGTCCGGGTGTTGCAGCTCGCGATGTTGTCGTTGACCCGCTGCACGAGTTCGCTGGCTGCCTCCGCGGACTCCATCGTGAGCACGACCTGGTCGATGCCGAACTGCGGTGGAGCCGCGGCGTCGTTGCGCAGCAGATAGGTGCGCTGCTTGCGCGTCACACCCGTCCCGCCGATCGTGCTCAGGTCAATCGCTTCACAGCTCGAGCCGTCCTGCACATCGACCTGTTCGGCCGGCGCGTTCCCCCGCCACGTGCCCGCGCCCGGAGTCACGCGCGGAATGTCTCCGGAGGTCAGGAAACCAGGTTGTTCCCCGCCTGCCGGGGGCACGCCGATCTGCACGGATGTGTCGGGCTCCGTGCACAGCCCCACGGCGGGGCGGCACTGGTGGTCGATGGACTGACCGAGTGCTTTGACCTGGGCCTCCATGTCCACAGGTTCGGATGCGCGCGCGACATCCAACAGGTTGACCACTTTGCCGGTTCGCACCAGCAGGACGGTGTGGTATTCGGGCTTGGTGTCGTGCAGCACCAGTCGTACGCCCAGTGCCTGATCCCCGATGCCGGTGACATCAAGGCCCTTCTCGACGTAGAGCGACGTATCGGTGCAGGAGCCGAGTTCGGCACTGCGGAACTCGAAGACCTTCTGCGCCTCCTCGTTGGTGGCATAGGCATCCGCGCGGTGCAGTGCGGCCGTGCGGTCGTTGCCGTCGCCGGACACCATGCGCAACTGGGTGATCTCGGGGATCGGCTGATCGGCGGCCAGCGGCCCGATGCAGGCAACGCCCGGTGAGGAATCATTGACGCCTGCCTGGTCAAGGGTCTGGGTCCAGGTCCGGCTCGGGTCAATGATCTTGGCCATCTCCGGCGTGAGCATCATGTTCGCGCTGAGCGCGGGGCCCGGGGTTGCCGCGGGGTCGTCGGGGGTGGCGCCTCCTGCGTCCTCGTCCCGGGTGAACCACCACAGGGCCGTGCTGGCGATCAGGGCGATGATCGCCACGACCGCGATCCCTGCGACCGCGAGTGCGATTCCGTTTCGCGCGCCCAGTGGAGCACGTCCGTCAGTGGCCTCCCTGGACCGCCCGAAACGCCGCTGCTTGACCGCGGCGCGCTTGCCGGTGGTGCTCTCCTCCTTGCGCTTGGATCGACGGTCCTGGAAGCGCGGCTTCCGGGCGGACTCGGGGTCGACCTTGGGCGCGAAGGGATTGTCGGGCCGGGCGGTGGGGTCGGGGTCATCCTCGACGGATCTGTCCCGTGACTTTGGGACTTCACCAGTCATGGCGTCATCCTCGCGGGCGTCGTTCGGCGAAGCGTCCGCCGGGGTTGCCGGCCGACGGAAATCCGGGACGACTTCCCGCGGGCCTTCGCTGACGGGTTTCGGCGCAGTGGGCTGACTGCCGGATCCGGTGGGTGCTTGGGGCGGCTCGTTCGTTGCCCTGGGCGTGGTGCCGCTCAGCGGGCGGGCCACTATTGACGGGCCTTCTTCCCGACGGCCGGTGGGCGTCGGGTGGCCGGGTGTGGGCGTTCCCTTGATCGGGGCGTGCTCCGAATAACCAGCGGCGCGCGGGCCGGGTTGCTCATCCACCTCGGAGTCGGACCAGCCGGAGCGAGCCCGGGTCCCGTCCTGCTCGCCGTCGGGGGTTTCTGGCTGGGCAAGACCGTCCTCCGGGGCGGAGTCCGCGTCCCGCCGAGAGCGATCGTTGTTCGCGTCGTTGGTCAAGCTCACTCCTCCCAAGGATCCGGGCGCGACGCGCCCCAGATGTCACAGACGTCAAATCTAGCTCGCCAGCGCGTGTCCGGCGATCCTGCGTCCCGACTTTCGGCGAGGATGCTGATCGATATGTCGAATGACTTCTCCAGGCAACGCCTCCGCAATCCCCTGCGACTCATGGTCCACCGGGCGGATCCCGTCCCGGAGGGCGACAGCGAGCTCGCAGGGGCCACACCGCCGCTGCCACAGTGGGCGCACGCCCTCCTCGCAGGATTGGCTGCGGGGGTCGCGGGTTGGCTGGTCGTCTGTCTGATCGTGGTCATCAACTGGTTCGCGAGCCTCTCCGGAGAGATTGGACCAGTATTCGGCGCAGCCACCCAGTTGTGGCTTCTGGCCCATGGCGGCGGTCTGCAGATCGGTGCAGTCAACTGGACGCTCGTCCCGTTGGGACTGTCCGCGTTGCTGTTGCTTCTTGTAGGGGGCCTGACGTCGGGGATGGTGCAGAGCTTCACCCAGGCGGGGCCCTTGCAGCGCTCGCAGCTGCTGCGGCTGCTCGCTCTGATGGTGGGCGCGTACGCCCTCGTGACCGCGCTCACCGCACTCACCTTCGGCTCGCTCGAGCAGGCGGGCCGCTCATTCCTCGGTGCCGCTCTGCTGGCTGCGGTCGGTTCCCTCTGGGGAGCCGGGCGGGTGGTCGACCTCGCGTTGGTGAAGTTGTTGCCCGAATGGGCCCGAGTCGTTCCGGCGGCTGCGGTCGCGGCGTTGTGGACGGTCCTGGTGGGCGCAGCGGCTGTGCTGGCCACCAGCCTCGTCCTGCACCACGAACGGATCTCGGCAATCGCGCACGGCCTCGGAGCAGATGGCGGAAGCATGGTCCAGCTCGTGGTGGCCCAAGTCGCGTTCTGGCCGAATCTGCTCATCTGGTCCGCCTCCTGGATCTTGGGAGCGGGATTCACGATGGGGGACGGCACAATTGTTTCCCCACCGGCGACCGACATCGGACTGGTGCCCTCCATCCCCGTGCTGGGCGCGCTTCCCGCAGGGGCACCAGGTCAGTGGGCGCTTCTGTGGCTGGCTGTCGGGGTGGGGGCAGGGATCATCGCTGGCTTGGTGGTGCTGCGCCGTCGGCCCGCGTTGCGGGTCGACGAGGCTGCAGGAGTGAGCTTCCTCGCGGGTCTCGGGGGTCTGGCTCTCCTCGCACTTCTGGCGTTGGTGTCTCGTGGGAACCTGGGTGAGGCCAGACTGATCGGCCTCGGGCCGCTGATGCCGGAGCTGTTGCTCCTCGGGGCCCCACTCCTGGCGCTGCCGGCCACCGCGACTGGGCTGGTCGGGGTCGTGGTCAGGCGGCTCCGGATGCGCAGGGCTGAGCGCGTGGACGGTCTGCAGTCCAGCGCGCAGGAGGGCGAGGACCGCAGTGACGGGCGAACAGGGAGCGAGGAGGCTGCGGAACCGACTCTGGTCAACTTTCGGCGCCCAGCGAGCGGAGCACGCGCCAGCCAACCCGCCGATGGTGACGAGCCCACGATTTCCGCTGTCGGGGATGACGAACCCACGATCGTCTCGGGGCGATAGAGGGGACGCCGCCCTCGTCCCGGGGCGATAGAGTCGATGCCGTGACTTGTCGTGTGGTCGTCCTCGTCTCCGGTTCCGGGACGTTGCTGGCCGCACTGCTGGATGCCATCGCTGCAGGCACTGTGCCCGCGCAGGTCGTGTGTGTCGGCGCCGACAGAACCGGGATCGAAGGTCTGGCTCGTGCTGAACGAGTCGGCATCCCCACATTCAGTCACCCGTTCGTCAAGGGCGCGGACCGTGCGGCCTGGGATGCGGAGCTCACGCGTTTGGTCGCTGCCCATAACCCCGACCTGGTGGTTTCCGCAGGCTTCATGAAGCTTGTCGGCGACACCTTCCTGAGCCGCTTCAGCGGGCGGATGATCAACACCCATCCCGCTCTGTTGCCGGCCTTTCCGGGCATGCACGGGCCACGCGACGCACTCGCGGCTGGTGTAAAAGTGACCGGCGCCACGGTCTTCCAGGTCGATGCCGGCGTCGATACCGGACGGATCCTCGCGCAGGAAGCTGTCCGAGTGCTGCCCGATGACACCATCGAGTCCCTGCATGAACGCATCAAGGTGGTCGAACGGCGTCTGCTGATCGAGACCGTGACCGAATTCGCGTCGAAACTGCGCGAACAAACCGAGGAGAGCTGAAACTGCATGTCCGACCGTCTGCCCATCAAGCGCGCACTGGTGTCCACCTATGACAAGTCCGGGCTGGAGGACCTCGGGCGAGCCCTCGCCGAAGCTGGTGTGGAAGTCGTGTCCACCGGCTCGACCGCCAAGCGGCTGGCGGATGCCGGCGTACCCGTCACTCCTGTCGATCAGGTCACCGGCTTCCCGGAGTGTCTGGACGGCCGGGTCAAGACGCTGCACCCGATGGTGCATGCAGGCATCCTGGCGGATCGTCGGCTGGAGAGCCATCGTCAGCAGCTGGGGGAGCTCGGCGTCGAACCCTTCGATCTGGTCGTGGTCAACCTGTATGCCTTCGCAGACACCGTCGCGAGCGGGGCCACCCCGGACGAATGCGTCGAACAGATCGATATCGGTGGCCCGACGATGGTGCGTGCCGCCGCCAAGAACCATCCGAGCGTCGCGATCGTGACATCCCCCAGCCACTATCCGATGGTCGTGCGTGCACTCTCCGAAGGGGGATTCACCTTGGCCGAACGACAGGAACTGGCGGCCCGGGCGTTCCAGCACACGGCGGAATACGACATCGCCGTGGCCTCCTGGATGGGGTCGGTGCTCACGGACTCCTCGGGTGGGGATGGCTATCCGGCATGGCTGGGGGCGGCCTGGCACAAGCAGGGCACGTTGCGCTATGGCGAGAATTCCCACCAGCCGGCCGCGCTGTACGCCTATCCTCCCGGCCCGGCCGGGATCACCCAGGCAGAGCAGCTCCATGGCAAGGAGATGAGCTTCAACAACTACACCGACGGGGAGGCGGCCTATCGGGCGGCCTATGACTTCAGTGATCCGTGTGTCGCCATCATCAAGCACGCCAATCCGTGCGGCATCGCGGTGGGCACCGATATCGCCGAGGCGCACGCCAAGGCGCACGCCTGCGATCCGCTCTCCGCCTTCGGGGGAGTGATCGCCACCAACCGGCCGGTGAGTGTGGCGATGGCCGAGACCGTCAAAGACATTTTCACCGAGGTTGTCATCGCACCCGGCTATGAGGACGGGGCACTTGAGATCCTGACGGCCAAGAAGAACATTCGGCTGCTGGCCGCGCCCGCGTACGCTCACCGCACCCGCAACCTGCACCCCATCTCCGGGGGTGCGCTGCTGCAGGCCCCGGACCGGCTGGACGCCGACGGGGACAACCCGGTCAACTGGACGCTCGCCGCTGGTGAGGCTGCTGACGAGGCGATGCTGGCGGATCTGGAGTTCGCCTGGCGAGCCTGCCGTGCGGTGAAATCCAACGCGATTCTGCTCGCCAGCGATGGCGCTTCGGTGGGAGTCGGCATGGGCCAGGTGAACCGCGTCGATTCCTGCAAGCTGGCTGTGGATCGAGCAGGGGAGCGGGCGGCCGGCTCGGTGGCCGCATCGGATGCCTTCTTCCCCTTCTCGGATGGGCCGGAGATCCTCATCGAGGCGGGCGTGAAGGCAATCGTCCAGCCCGGTGGTTCAGTGCGCGACGACGACACTGTCGCCGCCTGCCGGGATGCCGGCGTCACGCTTTATTTCACCGGCACGCGACACTTCTTCCACTGACTTCATTTCCCCGAACATCGTCGAAAGGCTGTCATGACCGCGCAGAAACTCGATGGCAAGGCCACCGCTGCGGCCATCAAGTCGGAGCTCGCACTGCGAGTCGCCGAGCTCCGGGAACGAGGGATCGTCCCCGGGCTCGGCACGGTGCTCGTGGGAGATGATCCCGGCAGCCAGATCTATGTGAACGGCAAGCACCGCGACTGCGAGCAGATAGGCATCGCCTCGATCCGTGTTGACCTGCCTGGCGATACTTCCGAGGAACGGCTCCGGGAAGAAATCCGCGCGCTGAACGAGAACCCTGCCTGCACGGGCTATATCGTCCAACTGCCCCTGCCCAAGCATCTCGATGAGAATGCCGCGTTGGCGCTCATCGATCCGGACAAGGACGCGGATGGGCTGGCACCGATGAGCCTCGGGAAGTTGGTGCTGGGTGAGCCTGGTCCATTGCCCTGTACGCCCAGGGGGATCGTCGAGTTGCTGCGTCGCCATGGTGTCGAGCTGAACGGAGCAGAGGTCTGCGTGGTCGGCCGAGGCACGACCGTCGGACGGCCTTTGGGATTGTTGCTCACCCGGCGCTCGGAGAACTCCACCGTCACCATGTGCCACACCGGCACCCGCGACCTCGCCGCGCACACGAGAGCGGCCGACATCGTGGTGGGCGCGGCCGGTGTGCCCGGTCTGATCACAGCGGACATGATCAAACCCGGAGCGGCGCTGATCGATGTGGGCATCACGCGGAACGCGGAAGGGAAGCAGGTGGGTGACTTTGCTCCCGAGGTCTGGGAGACCGCCGGGTGGGTGACTCCCAATCCCGGCGGGGTCGGTCCGATGACGCGTGCGATGCTGCTGGAGAACGTGGTTGAGCGGGCGGAGACGCTGGCCGCTGTGGACGGCTGATCGTGCAGTCCGACAACACCGGCAGCTTCAAGGCGATTGCGCGGTCGAGCGCGGCCTCATTGACGCAATGGCCGTTGTTCGTGGTGCTCGGCATTGTCGGGATCGGTTTGATCTTGGTGGTGCTGGGCTATTGGCGACGGGGCACGGCATTGATGGGCGGTGCCATATGCGTGGGGGCCGGCCTGCGGGCCGTTCTGCCCCGCGACGTGGCAGGTCTTCTGCAGGTCCGGGGCAGACTCTTCGACGTGGCGTTCCTGCTCGGGTCGGGAATCGCCATCATCGTCCTCGCGGTGAACGTCCCTTCACCGTGAAGGACAGCTGTCAGGACTGCCTGGTCAGCCGACCAACGCGCCAAGCAGCAACAAGAGCAGATACAGAGTTCCGAGCCCACTCAGAACGATGCCGGTGATGGCGATTCCGCGCCGTTCGGTGAGTACATCCCGTTCCGTGATGTGCTGCTGCCCCGGATCCCCCTGCTGGAACTGGCCGCCGAGACGGCCCGCTGCTGCCTCGATCTGCTTCAGGGCCGCGACACCGAGCCCGAGTCCGATCGGGCCGGTCACTCCGCCACAGAGCAGGGAAAGAATCCCAAGCACGAGCGAGGGCGTGGCAAAGGACGCATTCGGCCCCGGGCGCGCGAGTCTGCCGAGGGCCGCCAAGCCCGGATCCTGATAGGGGAGGGGCTGCGAATAGCCCTGCTGGGGTGAATAGCCCTGCTGGGAGTTGGTGCTCGCCTGATAACCCTGGAACGCTTCGAAAGCCTCATCGCGCTGCTCGCCGGACGGCGCCGCATAGGGATAGGGCGGAAAGCTCTGGTTGACGGTGTCACGCGGCGGGGTCCAGGTGGGAGGCTCACTCGCAGATGCGGCGCTGGCGTGCCCATGGTCGATCGGTGACCCGGCGCTCCGGGCCTCGCTGGTGCGGCCGCTGCTGGGGAGCTGATCGCCAGCGGGAGTCTGCCCATCCGCCCACGTCTCGAATCGATTGGTGCCCTCCGGTTCGTGCTGTCCGGTCATGGTTCCCTTCCCTCGTCGTCCCGGGCTGTCGACCGCGCCCTGGGTTGGACGTTGCAAGTCGCCGTGAGGCTCCGAGACTAGCCCGGGACGCCAAAGGGGCCGGCCCCTG
>DUOB01000022.1 GCA_012839035.1 Propionibacterium sp. | reverse complement strand
ATCGCCGAAATGCAAGACCTCCTCAACGGCCGCCCCCGCCGCGTCTTGCAATGGCACACCCCCACCGAGAAAATGGCCGAACTACTCACCGGTGGTGCACTCACCCCCTGAAACCGCCGGGAAGTGCATCTCATGCTGGGAAGTGCCCGGACATGCTGGGAAGTGCTCGATGAAGCAGGTCATCGCTCGGGTTTCAGGCCCTGACACCACCTTCTCCGGCGCTGACGCCGGCGGGAGTCCGGTCCGGGCGCGAGGTTGATCGTGTGATGGCGAAGAACCAGACGACCACGGCTGCAGCGACGGCGAGGGTCGTGCCGATGGCCACGACCGGCTGACTGGTCAACAAGCGGGGGATGAGTCGTTGCGGGATGAGCGCTGCGAACGTGAACGCAGCGAGCGTGCCGAGATAGGAACCCACCATGAACCCGCGGTGGACCGATACGTTGCGCCGGCGGATGCCCGCGATCGCAAAGACCATGCACAGCAGCGTCCAGATGGCCAAACCGTGAAGCCAGGAGAACGTGCCGTCGTTGATCCAGAAGCTGGAGATGCAGACGGCCAGCATCGCGCCCACCCAGGAGGCGCCGAGGATACGGTGCGCGCGGTCATGGCGGCGGCGCAGGATCTGGAAGGGGCCGAGGATGAGGACGAAGAGTGCGGCGAGGGCGTGGAAAACAATGACGGGGGTGAAGCTCTCCATGCGTACCAAGATAGTGCCACTATCCTATGCTGGCCATCAGGATAGTCGCCGTCCCGAGCACTATCCAAGGGACCGGAGGTGACACCTTGCTCCTGCAGGAGCTCGCGGAAAAGAGCGGAACGAGCGCTGCGTCGATCAAGTTCTACCGGCGCGAGGGGCTCCTCCCACCCGGTCGGCGCGTGACCGCTACGCGTCAGGAATACGACGAGCAGCACCTGTCCCGTCTGCAGTTGATCCAGACGCTGCGCGAGCTGGTGGATGCCCCCATCTCGAGGATTCGCGAGATCACCGAGGCGCTCGACGATCCCGACCGATCCCTGACCGACGCGCTGGCCACGGCTCAGGCACTGATCCTGACCGCTCTCGGGATCGACTCACCGGCGACGGGTGCCGAGCACCCGAGCGTCACCGGCCTGCTCGCGGCGATGAATTGGCCCGACGTCCCCTCCCGGTCTCGCCAGGCGCTCAGTGACGTGCTCCACCAACTCGACTCCGTCGGCGCTGCGTCGGGACACGACGTCCTCGTGCGCTTCGCACGTGCGATGGAGGACATCGCAGTCTCCGATTTGGCCTCCATGAGAGCACCGCAGGACTCCGCAGCGGCCCCTTCGGATGACCTCATCGTGATCCGAGCAGTCGTGGGCACCATCGCCTATGACCGACTGATCAGCGCGCTGAGGATGCTGGCCCACGCATCGCTCACTGTCCGCGGTGACAAGCCCCCGGCTCGGGATCCGCACGAGAGCGGTCGCTTGTGACGTCAACCGGGTGCAGGGCCAGGTGCAGTTGGGCGGCACCAACGGCGCCCGCTGCCCCTAGGTTGGGCGCATGATTGTTAGGCGTCTGTTGGCGCGCGGGTTCTGGGCCTTGTCCCGCTATCGCTTCCGGTCCGAGGTTCCACCAGCGTCGGGAGCGGTGCTGATCGGTGCCCCGCACACGTCGAATTGGGATTTCGCGTTCATGCTCGCGATCGCCTGGACCCACGGGTTCGCACCAAAATGGCTGGGCAAGCGCAGCCTGTTCAAGTTTCCGTTCGGTCCACTCATGCGCGGGCTGGGCGGAATCCCGGTCGATCGGGCCAATCCGGCGGGGTTGGTGGACGAGGTCATACGCCGCATCCGGGCGGGCGAACGTTTCTTCCTCGTGGTCACCCCGGAGGGCACGCGGGGGCGCGGCAGCCACTGGAAGTCCGGCTTCTATCGCATCGCCCGAGCAACCGATCTGCCGCTGGTGCTGGGCTATGTCGATTCCGCGACCCGGACGGCCGGGTTCGGCGCCACGATCCACCTCACCGGTGACGTCACCGCCGACATGGATCGGGTGCGGGAGTTCTATGCCGACAAGCGTGGGATCCACCCGGCGAACTTCACGCCACCCGTCCTCCGCGAGGAGATTGATCCGTCGGTCACCGACTGACCCTGCCTCGGCTCACGGCTCGTCTGGTGCGATCGGGCGATCGTTTCGCCGAGCCCGGTCAAAGACAAGCTGCGCCGCATAGAGCGCTTCGTCCGGGTTGGTGGTTCCGATGTAGGACTCATCGAACAACCGGTCATGGATCGCAGCAGCCTCCTGGGGGCTGCGGATGCCCGCGATCCGAAAGAGCAGGTCAAGATCGGCCAAGTCGCGATCCCGCATCGCGCGGAGCTTCATCGCGATCAGGTGGTCCGCGGAGGCGACCGTGACCGTGAGCCCGGGCAGGCTGATCTCGCGTGCGTCCACGTCGGCTTGGTTGGTCATGAACGCGCTGGCTCGAGTGTTGAGCCAGTCCGGTGGGAGCGCATGTTTGGCGGCGACCGTTTGTGCGGCCTGCCACAGCTCGGCCTGATCACCGGGCACGGCCGCATCGACATCCCGAGTGACTCGTCGGGCGTCGAAAACCAGGGCCATCGCAGCCCCACCGACCACATAGAGCTGCCCCTCGAGCCCTCGCGCGGACAGCAGCTCGCCAACCTCGCCGAGAAGTCTGAGCAACTGTTCGCGCGTCAGCAACAACGGATCCGTGACGTTCATGCTGACGTGAACGCTCGCTCGTCCAAGAAGATCCCGACACGCAGAAGTTCCGCGGGGCTGTGCGCCATGTCGTTGTATTCCTTCGACAGGTTCACCCGCACCGGCCACCAGAACGTGTCGAGTGGGTCCTTCAACGTCCACCGGGGAGGCCTCTCCCCCATCTGGTGGAGGCGGTAGCGGATCGCGACCGCCAACAGGGTGTCCCAGCGGAGGTCTCCGACCGAGTCGGGCTCGGTGAGCGCCTCGTCGAGGTGGCCTTGCGTGGCGATGTCGGGGAGGCGGTTGATTCCGTCCAGGAGAGTACGCAGCGCCGCGTCTGCATCACCGCTCTCGAGCTCGGCCCGGATGGCCTTCGCGAGCTCAGGCATGGTGTGCCACCAGCGCTTCTCGGACATGCGGGAAGTCTAATCGCGTGGCTTCGCCCGCCAACGCCACCGAGCGCACGGAGCCAGACGATGCTGGTTCAGTCGCCTATCCTCACAAGCGTGATCACTGGCGACATCAAGAACAAGGTCGACCGCATCTGGGATGCGTTCTGGTCCGGCGGCATCTCGAATCCGCTGCAGGTGATCGAACAGATCACGTACCTCCTGTTCCTCCGCCGGCTGGACGAGTTGCACACGCTGGCGGAGCGGAAGGCCAAGGTCACGGGCACGGGCACGATCGACAAGCCGAAGTTTCTGCCCGGCCAGGATCACCTGCGGTGGAGTCGATTCAAGAACACCGATCCCGATGTGATGTTCAAAACGGTGGAGACGGAGGTCTTCCCGTTCCTGCGCGGGCTCGGGGATCGCCCGGGCGGTGAGAGCTCCACCTATTCCGATCACATGAAGAACGCCCGGTTCACGATCCCGACGGCCGCGCTCCTGAGCCGGGTCGTCGACATGCTCGACGAGATCCCGCTGGACAACCGGGACACCAACGGTGACCTCTACGAATACCTGCTCTCCAAGCTCTCCACCTCGGGCACCAACGGGCAATTCCGCACACCGCGCCACATCATCCAGTTGATGGTCGCCATGAT
>DUOB01000021.1 GCA_012839035.1 Propionibacterium sp. | reverse complement strand
GCTCGTCCCGTCGGCTGCGGCGCTGCGCCCGTCAAGGGTGGTCGCGGTCTTCCACACCACTCGCGGACGGCTGTGCCGCATCGCGAACGACCAGGCGTCGTTGGGCTCGGCCGCACTGCCGGCCAGGGGGTCGTCAGGGGACAGGGCGGTGACCGCGACGCCGGCCGCCCGGAGTTCCTCGGCGCCACCGCCGGCGACGGGATTCGGGTCGGCCTGGGCGAAGACGACCCGGGCGATGCCGGCTGCGATGAGTTGTCGGGTGCAGGGTGCCGTACGCCCCGTGTGCCGGCAGGGTTCGAGGGAGACACACGCGGTGCCGCCCGCCGCCCGGGCACCGGCCTCCGCCAGGGCGACGACCTCCGCGTGCGCCGTGCCGGCACCGCGGTGCCAGCCCCGGCCGGCCACTGTCCCGGCAGTGTCCACGATGACCGCTCCGACGCGCGGATTGGGGTCCACAGCGGGTCCTCGCGCGGCCAGCGCGATGGCCTGTTCAAGATGGGCGCGGTCAACCGCTGTGGGACCGCCACTTGCTGGGTGCCGCATCGCCCTCCGTTCGCTGCTGCGAACTCCGGGGTGACGGGCGAACCGGGAATCTCACGAACGATCGCTGAGGCCTCAATCGCGATTCTCCCGCGATGACGACCCCGGGATCGGGTGACCGACCACCGGCAATGACGCCGACCGCTGGACCTGCACCCGACCGGGCGTCGATCCCTCGGCTCGTGCTGCCTCCCATCCGGACTTTCACCGTCGGTCCTGGAATCCCACCAGGTCAACCGGTCACGGCATCGTGCCTGGCTGGCACGGGGCTGCGACCGGGTCGCGGACTGTCACCGCCGGTTCGGACTTGCACCGACCCCGGAGCACGTTTGTCGCCACCATAGCGCAGCACGGGCGACCGGGTCCGCGTCGGCTTGCCCACGGGGGCAGTGGACCGCGTACCCTTCCGTCCATGGAAGTCTTGCCGCTCGCCTTCACCTCGGGCTGGGCCTCGGGGCTGAACGCGTACGCCACAGTGCTGGCCCTGGGTCTGCTCGGCCGGTTCGCAGGACTCGAAGCGGTCCCCGAAGCACTGCAGCGCACGGACCTGCTCATCGTTGCGGGTGTGTTGGCACTCATCGAATTCTTCGCGGACAAGATTCCCTATGTGGACACCGCCTGGGACGGCATCTCCACGGTCCTGCGGCCCGTCGCGGGAGCCACGATCGGCGCCCTGCTCGCCGGGACCCAGGGCGACCTGATGATGGTGGCCCTCGCCGCGGTCGGCGGCGTCACGGCGCTCGTGTCCCATCTCATCAAGGCCGGCCTGCGGCTGGCGATCAACACCTCGCCCGAACCGGTGACCAACATCGGCGCGTCCGTCCTGGAGGACAGCACCGCCGTCGGTGTCACCACCCTCGCGATCCTGTTTCCCGTCCCGGCCGCGATCATCGCGGGCGCACTCCTCCTGATCGGCATCATCGTCGCCGCCTGGGCGTTCAAACGCATCCTGCGTGGCTGGGCGGCTTTCCATCGGTGGTACGCCAAACGCACCGCCGATGCCGAGATGTCGACATGAAGCGGGGCCCCCTCGCGGAAGCGGCGGGCTGATGGCTGC
>DUOB01000020.1 GCA_012839035.1 Propionibacterium sp. | reverse complement strand
GAGGTCACCGGTGACCTCACCCTCAACGGTCAGACCCGCGAGGAGTGTTTCCAGGTCGTTGCGCTCAACGGAGGGTTCCGCCTCGGTGGTGAGCTCAAACAGAGCCGATATGGGATCAGGCCCTACAGCACCATGGTCGGTGCGCTCCGTCTCGCCGACGCCGCGTTGATCGAGATCTCGGTGGCGCTCCCACAGGACTAACTGGCCGGAGTGACCGGGTCGGCCCGGTCTCACACCGAATCGGCCGGCTGCGCCTCCTCTTCGTCATCGGCCTTGAACTCCGTCAGCTGGATGAGGTTGCCGCAGGTGTCGTCGAGGACGGCGACCCGCACAGGGCCCATGTCCGTCGGCGGCTGGGTGAACTCCACCCCCTGCGCCGTGAGCGACTCGTGGATGGCGTCGACATCCGGGACGATGAAGCTGTTGAACGGGATGCCGTCCGCGACCAGCGCCTCCTTGAACGTTTTCGCTGCCGGATGTGCGTCGGGCTCGAGCACCAGCTCGACGCCGTCGGGAAACACATCGCTCACGACGGTCAGCCACCGATATTCCCCCGCGGTGACATCGGTCTTGGCCACGAATCCGAGCTTTTCCGTATAGAACGCCAGCGCCTTGTCCTGATCATCGACATAGACGCTCGTGGTGCTGATGATCGGCATCGCAGATCCTTTCGATAGGTGGTCGGAGTCAGCCTATTCGGACGGTCGGACGGAACTTTGGCCGGCAGCCGGCAGCCGGCAACCGTCGCCACTCGGCTGCAATGCTGGAGACATGACCGACCTGTATCTCGTGCGCCACGGGGAGACCGAGTGGTCCCGAAACGGACAGCACACCTCCACGACGGAGCTGGATCTGACGGAGGTGGGAGTACGCCAGGCGCGCGCCGTGGCCGGTGCCCTCCGCGGCATCCAGTTCGGCATGGTGCTGAGCAGCCCGCGCCTGCGTGCGCGCCGGACGGCAGAGCTCGCGGGCTTCACCGGGCGATACACGGTCGACGCGAACCTGGCGGAGTGGAACTACGGGGACTACGAGAGCCGCACGAGCGCCGAGATCCGCCGGCAGGTGCCGGACTGGCGCATCTGGACCGGTGCGGTCCCGGGCGGAGAATCGGGCCATCAGGTGATGGCCCGTCTGCAGGCGGTGGTCCGTCGGGTCCGGGGGAGCGGGGTGCCGCGCGCGCTGTGCTTCGCTCACGGGCACTCACTCCGCGTACTCACCCTCGCGTGGCTCGGCCTCGACATCCGCCAGGGCGGGCACTTTCCGCTCGAGACGGGGACCGTGTCGGTGCTGGGGACGGAGAAGGAGACTCCGGCGATCCTGCGGTGGAACATGCCGCCGCAAGGCCGTTGAGACTGCCGTCCGGTGGTGTGGCCCGGGGCGATAGCGTTTTCGCATGAGCCAGAACGACAAGACCTTCACCGAACGCATCGAAGTTGCCGGCGAGCAACTCGTCGACACGGTCAAAGCAGCCCTCCGCGACACCAGTGCGAAGCGCGTGACCGTCCGGTCCAAGGAAGGCCGGGAGCTCCTGACCATCCCCTTGACCTGGGGAATCGCCGGCGCCACCGCCGGTGTGATGTTCGTCCCGCTGATCGCTGCCGCTGCCGCGCTCGGGGGCATGATGGCCCGCCTGACGGTCGAGATCGAGCGGACGGGTGAGCCCCCGGTCGACCACGATCCCGGCGCCGACATCTGATCCTCCGACCGTCAGGCCCCGAGCAGGCGATCCAGGGCACCGCGCAGCGTCGCGCGGGCCTGGTCGGGGGTGAGGTTTCCGATGAGTACGCCGAGGGTCACCCCGTCCGACATCGCCAGGAGCTCCTGCGCCGCGCGATCAACGGGGATGGCCGACGGAGATCCGGGCGCCCCCCGGCGTGCGCGCAGCGTGTGGAGCAGAGCGGCGATCTCGTCCCGGACGCCGTGCTTGGCGTCCGCGAGGATCCGGGCCACGCCCGGATCGGCGACGCTCGCGGCCACGAACGAGTAGAACACGCTGGTGCCCGCAGGAGACGCCGCTGCCTGCGGGATCGCATGGGTGAGCAGTTGCCACAGTTCATCGGCCGGATCGCCCTCGTCGGTGGCTTCCCGATGCAGGTCCTCCGCGCTGCTGATCATCAGTTCGACACTGGCTCGGATCAATTCCTCCTTCGAGCCGAAGTAGTGCTGCACTCGACCGGGTGACACGCCGGCTTCCTTCGCCACCGACCGGAACGAGACCGCTCCCAGGCCCTGAGCGGCCACCACGCGCCAGACGGCCACGAGGATCTCCACGGTCTTCTGCTCCCGCTCTGTGGCGCGGGAACCACTGGTGGCCGATTGGGTTGAAGTCACGTTTGCCAGGATAGCAATACAGTCGTATCGTATAAGCAGTACGACTGTATTGGAGACGCATCGTGCGCGACCGTCCATCCCGAGAAGCACGTCCGCGCCCGCGCCGATGGGTGCTGAAGGCGCTCGTCGCGCTGGTCGTGGCCTGGCTGGTTGTTGATAAGGCGGCGTCGGTGGTCGCCCCCGAGCCGCAGGTGGGTCATTGGCGTTCTGCGGGTGCGCAGGAGGCGTACGCCGTCGCCTATCGCGACGTCATGGCCGAGTTGCCGGCACCGACCCGGGTGCTCGACATCCAGACGGAGCATGGTTCCATCCGTGTCCTGGAGTGGATGGGCGAGGAGGCGGGGCCGCCGGTGCTTCTCGTGCCGGGTATGAGCTCGGGGGCGCCCATGTGGTCGGAGAACCTGCCGGCGTGGATCGGCAAGCGGACCATGTATGCCCTTGACCCGCTCGGCGACGCGGGATTCTCCAGCCAGCGGCTGCCCCTCACGGGGTTCGAGGCTCAGGCGCAGTGGATCGGCGAGGCGGTGCCCGGGCTCGGCTTGGGCCGCGTGCACGTGGTCGGCCACAGTTTTGGCGGCGCGACCGCGGCCATGTATGCGCTGAAGCATCCCGAGCAGGTCGCGAGCCTCACCCTGCTCGAGCCCGTGTGGGTCATCGAGTCGTTTCCGGTGTCGACCTTCTGGTGGGCTACGGTCGCGTTGCTCCCGGTGCCGCAGTCCTGGCGGGATCGTGCGCTCGCGGAAATCGGCGGGACGACCGTGGCCGAGGTGCGGGAACGCACGCCCATGTCCGTCATGATCGATGCTGCTGCCCAGGGCTATTCGGCCGGACTGCCGCTGCCACGCCGGCTGACCGATGACGAGTGGGGCAACCTGGTCATGCCTCTGCGAGTCGACATTGCTGGAACGAAATCACTTGCGGGCGGTCAGC
This sequence comes from Propionibacterium sp., assembly GCA_012839035.1. Lineage (GTDB taxonomy): Bacteria > Actinomycetota > Actinomycetes > Propionibacteriales > Propionibacteriaceae > Enemella. Next base: position 31,039 of record DUOB01000020.1, on the reverse strand, counting down.
GGGCGGTCGACCGGATGCGCGCACTGCGACCGGGCGCCACGGTGACGTTGTGGCCCGCTGCCACGCATTCCCTGCCGATGCAGGAGCGCGAAGCAATCGGGTCGGCGCTGCTGGAGTTCTGGCGAGCGTCGTCGTGAACCCGCCTCGCGGTCAGAACTACTATTGTTGTGACTAGCACTATTGATGTAGTCTGAGGGTATGTCGGAACGACGTGAACGCGTTCTTGATGCCGCGATCGACCTCATCGGGGAGGGCGGCATCAAAGCGCTGACGCATCGAGGGGTCGACGCCCGGGCAAGCCTGCCTGCCGGGTCGACCAGCAACCTCTTCAGAACGGCCGAGGCGCTGCTAGAAGCGGTTGTCGACCGCTTCGCCGAACGCGAGCGCGCGGACTGGGACGCGCTGACCCTGCATGCTCCTCCGGAGACTGCGGAACAGCTGACGGTCGCGCTGGGCGAGCTCGCCATCGGAGCGGTGGGAGAACGCCGACGGGTGTCACTGACCCGGTTCGCCATCCTGGTCGAGGCCGCCAACCGGGAGCACCTGCGCGACCGGCTGGCGGACAACGGCGCTCGCGTCATGGTGTGGGCCACGACGGCGTTCCGTCTCATCGGAGCCACGGCGCCCGGTGCCGCCGCGGCCGCCGTTGCCAACTATCTGAGCGGGGTCATGCTGCACCAACTGGCCAACCCGGACCCGGACTTCGATCCCGTTCCCGGGCTGCGTCAGCTCATCAACGCCCTGGTCTCGCACTGACGCGAGCCATCCGAGAGGGAGTCACCATGCAACAGATCAGCACCCTGACCAACGACCAACTCTGGCAGGCCGTCGACGCGCAGCGCCGCCGCCTGATCGATCTGCTCGCATCCTTGCGTGACGACGAGTGGGCCCACCAGACCCTGTGCGCGGACTGGAACGTCAAGCAGGTCGCCGCCCATCTCGCCTGGCAGGTCGGGATGGTCACCGGACGGGGCATGCCCGCGATGATCCCACTCCTGGTTCGTCACCGTGGTGACATGTTCGCGGCCATCGGTGACGCGGCGATCCGCTATGCGGCCGCGCGGACGACGTCGCAGATTCTTGCTGAACTGCGCGCCCTCGTGGGCCTGCACCGGCATCTGCTGAAGGGCACGGACCATGAGGTCCTCATCGACACGCTCGTGCACTATCAGGACATCGCGCTCCCGCTCGGACGCCCGTTGGACCTGGACCCGGCTGCCGCGGCCGAAGCAGCCGACCGCGCGTGGAGTCAGCCGAAGGGATTCACGCTGCCGGTCACCCGGCGACTCGCGGAATTCCGGTGGCGCGCGACGGACATCGACTGGGATCGCGGCGACGGCCCGCTGATCGAAGGCCCGATGGGAGCGATCCTCCTCGCCCTGATGGGACGGGAAGTCGCGTTTGAGCTTCTGCACGGAGCTGCGCCGTCCCTGGCAGCCGCCAAGCGCGTGCTGTGAGCGCAGCTTCTCCCCGAAAATGCACAGGCAGCCGGGCCGAGCGGACCTGAACCGGCTCGGGGCAGACGTCAGGCGCGGGCGGCAGCCACGAAGGCCCGGATGAGCTCCGGATCCTTGACCCCCGGGCCGGACTCGACGCCGCTGGACACATCAACCCCCCACGGCCGGGCGCTGGCAATGGCCTCGGCGACGTTGCCGGGAGCGAGCCCGCCCGCCAGCAGCCACTCACCCTCCGGTCGTCGCGTCGTCAGGGCGGAGAGGTCCCATCGTTCGCCGGAGCCGGCCCTCGGGGCGTCGAGCAGCAGCCGTTCCTCGCCCCACGCACCCACCCGGAGGTCCGGATCGGCCGTCAGTGATGTCGCGCGCCAGAGCCGGGGAAACACCTCGAGGGCGCGGGCGAAGTCCTCGCGCGCATAACGGCCACCGTGGAGCTGGAGCACGTCGGCGCCCAGCCGAGCGGCCGCCTCGGCGGCCTCGGTCGCAGGCATCTCGCGGACCACGAGCACGGTCTCGACATCGTCGCGGACGGCCGCCAGGATCTCGGCCGCTGTCCCGAACTCCAGGTGGCGCGGACTGCGGGGGCTCATCACCACGCCGATGGCGTCCGCCCCGGATTCCAGCGCCACCCGGGCGTTCGCAACCGAGTCCAGCCCACACACCTTCACGAACACGGTGTTCCTCCTCGGCTGCGTTCTGATGCGTCGATTGGAGAGTACGCCACCCTGGCCGAGTGCCCCCTCCACGTGCCACGGCCCTGCTCTGATCGGGGATGTCACACTCGCCGGGCCGCGCACGTCCGATGGGCATGAAAACCTCAGCAGTTGTCATCGGCGCCGGCTACGGCGGCATTCTCACCGCCAACCGCCTCGTGGCGCGCGGGCACTACGTCACGCTCGTGAGCGAGCGTGCTGAGTTCGTGGACCGGATCCGGTTGCACGAATACGTGGCGGGCACCCGTGAGCATGTCACGGGCCCCCTCGCCAGCATGCTTCGGAGCAGTATCCGGTTCGTGCAGGGGCGTGCCACCCGGATCCATCCCGGGCCGATCCCGGCGGTAACCCTCAGTGATGGCACCACGCACTCCGCCGACCATCTCGTCCTCGCCGTCGGCAGCGGAGCGGGCCCCGGCCCGGCCGGACTCGACGGCGCGACGGCGCTGCGCCGGCAGCTCCACTCCTTGCCCGCCCGAGCCCGCGTACTCATCAACGGCGCCGGCCTCACCGGCATCGAAACCGCGACCGAGATCGCAACCACGCACCCGACGCTCCGCGTCCTCCTCCATGACCCCGCGGGCCCCCTCCCCAGCAGCAGCCTCCGCAATCGAGACTGGTTGCGGCAACGCCTCCCGGGGCTGGGCGTCGACTTCACCGACCAGCCGGAGACGGCGGACCTAACCGTCGACTGCACCGGCTTCCGTGTCCCCACGCTCGCCGCCGACTCCGGGCTCCCCGTCGACGCGCACGGACGGGTTCTCCTCGACGACACCCTCGCCGTCCACGGCCACGACAACCTCTGGGGCGTCGGCGACGCCGCGGTGCCGGCTTCCCGTCCGCTGCGGATGGCCTGCGCGGTCGCCGAGCCGATGGGAGGTCACGTGGCGGATGGGATCGGGAGGTACGCGGCAGGTCGGCTCGTGCGCCCGTTCAGCTTCGGGTTCGGCTTCCAGTGCATCAGCCTGGGACGGCGGGATGCGATCATCGTGTTCGTGCACCGCGACGACCGCCCGACGAACGCCCGGCTCAGCGGGCGCGCCGGGGCGTGGTTCAAGGAGCTGGTGTCGGCGGGAGCGGTCCCCGCCCGCTTCGCCCAGCGGTATGTCTGGCTGGGCGCACCCCGAGGCCTGACCGCGATCGGGGCTCCGGCATGAACGGCGCGCGGCAAGCCGCCGGTCAGTCGCCGAATGACGACTTCCTCCGACACCGCGGCCTGGTCGTGCGGCTCGCCTATGACCTCACCGGCTCCTGGAGCGATGCCGAGGACATCGCCCAGGAGGCCTGGGTGCGATGGCAGCGGGTGGCTGACCACGGACACATCGCCGACCCGCGCGCCTACCTGGCGCGGATCGCGACGAATCTGGCGCTGGACTCCCTGCGGCGGCGGAAGGACTATCCGGGGGAGTACCTCCCCGAGCCGATTCCCACCGGTCCCGGTGCCGATGCCGACCTGATCGCGGCCGAGGAGATCCACCTCGCGCTCGCACTCGTCCTGCAGTCGATGTCGCCCCTGGAGCGGGCCGCGTTCGTGCTGCACGAGGCCTTCGGGTTCAGCCATCCGGAGATCGCGGAGATCCTGGGGCGGGAGCCGGCGGCCGTGCGGCAGTTGGTCCACCGTGGCCGCTCGCATGTGCAGGCGCGGCGGCCGCGGTTCGATGTCGATCCCGTGGAGGTCGAACGAGTTGCGACCGCGTTCCGGGACGCTGCGCTGGGCGGTGATCTCGATGGCCTGATGGCCGTTCTCGCCGAGAACGTGGTCCTGGTGGCGGACGGCGGCGGCAAGGCCTCGGCGGCCATCCGACCGATCCTCGGCGCCGACAAGGTGGCACGGTTCGTGCTGGGCATCGCCGCACGGGCGACCGAGGCAACGACGGTGGAGTTCGCCGAGCTCAACCACCACCTGGCCTGGATCGTCCGCGCTGCGGACCGGGCGGATCAGGTCGGCTGGCTCGGTGTCGACGACGGGCGGGTCACCTCGATCCACATCGTGCGGAACCCGGACAAGCTCGCCCGCCTCAACCCGCCGTGGCTCGGGGGGCATGCTTGATCACGCCCGCCCCGACCAGTCAGATCAGGGCACCGATCACGTCCATGCGATCGAGAACGACCGTGTTCGAGCCTCGAGCGTCGGCGAAGGTATCGACGTCGACCGCGCGGGGGCGGCCTCGCCGGCGTTGCTGCGCGGAATCATCTGTCTCCTTCGGGTGAAACCGGTGGGCGGAGCCATCGCAGCACTTCGCGATCGCCCTGGAGCTCGAGTCGTCGCCACAGGACGCTGCCGGGCTCGGCCTGGCTGGCGTGGCAGGCGATCGCGGCGTGCTGTGTGGTGCGGTCGACCTTGATCGTGAGATCGACGTGGCGGTCGGGCCGGCCGACGAACGGCGCGCCGGTCTCGTCGCGCAGTTGGGCAGCAACGGCCTCTTCCAGGGTCCAGGCCAGCACGGGGAGACCGAGTGCGTCGGCTGCCCGCTCTGCCGCTGCGGTGGCGGCCATGTGATCGGGATGACCGGAGATGCCGGTTGTGTCGAAGACGAGCATCCCCGCGGCGCGGGACGACTCGGCCGCCGCCCTGACTTCCCCGGCCAGAACTGCTGGATCCACATCGCCCAAGCGGCCATCCGGGTGTCGGCCGAGCACGGTGTTGGCAACACCGAGTGCGCGAGCGGCGTTCCGCAGCTCAAGTGCTCTGATCTCTGCCAAGTTGTCGGCGGCGCCCACGGTGGAGGCCTCGCCCTGGGTGAGGCAGAGCACGTCGACCGCGGCGCCGCGGCGGGCGAACGCATCGATCAGCGCGCCGAGCCCGAACGATTCGTCGTCCGGATGCGCCACCACAGCCAACAGGTGACTCCACTCGGGAAGCTGTTTCTGGCCCATCGTCGTCCTCCTGGCTCCGGTTGTGGTCCCCATGCATTCAGCATACCCTCAGGGGTATAAACCTAGACATTCATCGAGCGCGAAGGTCCCCCTCCAGCTGACGCGCTTCGCCGTCCTCAACGCGCGGATCATGCGGATGGTGCTCAAGGGACACCACCGACCCGCGACCGTCAGCTCGCCTGCGACACCGTCGACATGTGAAAATCCGGCACTCGGATCGGCGGCATCACCGTGTGGGTGAACCAGTCGTTCCACTCCCGGCACAGGGTCTGTTCGCTCGCACCGATCTCGGTGATCCGCGCGAGCAGATCGACCGGTGATTCGTTGAACCGGAAGTTGTTCACCGCGCCGACCACGCGGCCGCCCTCGATCAGATAGACCCCGTCACGCGTCAGGCCGGTGAGCAGGAGGGTCTCGGGGTCGACCTCGCGGATGTACCACAGGCACGTCAGCAGCAGCCCTCGTTCCGTGCGCGCGATCATCTCGTCGAGCGACGCGCTTCCGCCGGCGTCGAGGATGAGATTGCCGACGGGGTACGCGAAGTCTGCGCCCGTCCGGGCCTCCCGTCGGGTGCGGAACAGGTCGGTCAGCACCCCGTCACGGATCCAGTCGGTGCCCCGGACCGGTGCGGCGTTGTCGAACACCGAGACCTGCCCGCTCACCGAACTGTGGGCAATGACGAAAGGCGCCTGTTCGAGACCGGGCTGTGCGGGGTCGGAGCGCAGCGTGATCGGGTGCGGGCTGAGGCGCTCTCCGATCCGGGTGGCGGTGCTGCCCTTGCGCGCCCACACCGTGCGCCCCTCGGCCGCGTCCTTGGCGGACATGACCCAATAGGCAGAGAGCAACAGGTCGGCCACCGCGCCCGGGGGCAGCACCGTTTCATAGCGACCCGGCGGCAGTTCGACCGTCGTGTCACCCCAGTCGAGCCGGCGCCGCAGCTCCGCAGCATGTGCGTCGAGATCGATGTCGGTGAAGTCGGCTGTGCTCTGCCCGACCCACGCCGAGGCCCTGGTCGCGGCCCGCTTGGCGTTCAGCTCCAGCCGTCCCATCGGCTGCACGTGCCGACGCCGGGCGCCGGTCGACGTCGCCACCCACGTCGTGGTGAGCCGGTGTTCGGCGAACCCGAACAAGGCGTCCCCGGCGGCTTCGAAGCTGGCGAACAATCCGCCGAGGCCGAGCGCGAGCTCCGCCAGCACGGTGATCGAGGTGGTGGCCGCCGGGGTGGCGTACCCCTCATCCACCCCAACCGCCACCAGCTCGACCGCATCGGGGGCGGCTTCCCCGGTCCCTGCGGAGGCGCGTGCGCGCCGCACCAGTTCCTCGATGTCCGTGTCCGCGGTCAGGGGAGCGCTCATCGAGCCGACCGCCGTGCCGCTCCCGATCTCGGTGAAGACATGGATCGTGATCGACCGGTCATGTCTCTGGCCGTTGGTGGTCAGTGTGTTGTTGGCCCAGCGCAGGTTCGCCTCGGTCGTCTCGTCGACGATGGCGACGCAGCCAGCGTCATCGGCGGCGGCCAGAGCTCGGTCGATCCAGTCGACGACGATCGCGTCCGCGCGCCCATCCTTGCGACTCATGCCCGGCCTCCATCCGTGCGTGTGTTGAGGACGTTGACCCCCGTGAACAGGGCGGAAGGGCACCCGTGCGAGACGGGGGCGAGCTGTCCCGGCTGACCCTTGCCGCAGTTCGGGGCGCCGTGCAGCAGCCAGGTCTGCGGACCGCCGAGCGCCCGCAGCGACCGCCAGAAATCGGTCGTGGTCGCCTGATAGGCCACGTCGCGCACCTGCCCGTCGAGGCGCCCGTTGCGGATCCGGAAGAAACGCTGGCCGGTGAACTGGAAGTTGTACCGCTGCATGTCGATCGACCAGGACTTGTCCCCGACCACATAGATCCCGTCGGAGACCTGGCCGATCAGCTCCTCGGTCGAGGGGCCGTCGGGGGCGGGTTGCAGGGAGACGTTCGGCATGCGCTGCAGCGGGAAGTGGCCGGGGGAGTCGGCGTACGCGCACCCGTTGGAGCGGGGGAGACCTTGCTCGGCGGCCATCTGTCTGTTGAGTTGGAATCCGACGAGTACGCCGCCACGCACGATGTCGAAGGTCTGTGCCGCGACCCCCTCGTCGTCCCAGCCGATCGTGGCGAGACCGTGCGGGGTCACCCGGTCACCGGTGACGTTCATCAGCTCGGACCCATAGCGCAGGAGGCCCAGCTGGTCGGGGGTCGCGAAGGACGTGCCGGCGTACGCCGCCTCATAACCCAGCGCCCGATCCAGCTCGGTCGCGTGCGCCACGGACTCGTGGATCGTGAGCCACAGGTTCGTGGGGTCGATCACGAGGTCATAGCGCCCGGGATCGACCGAGGGCGCTTTCACGTGCTCGGCGAGCAATTCGGGCAGTTCCGCGATCTCGGCATCGAAATCCCAGCCGGCGCCGGTCAGGGCCTCCCAGCCGCGCCCCGTCGGTGGGGCCAGCGTACGCATGGAGGAGAATCCGGCGTCGGACACCGAAAGGGCGGTGAACTCCGGGTCCACCCATATCCGCTGCTGGGTGATCGAGCTGCCGGCGAGGTCGGCATAGAACGTGTTCTCCTGGACGAACGTCACCCGGGCGTCGGCATGGTCGACCCCATCGCTCGCCAGCAGCCGGGCCGAGAGTTCGCGCAGCCGTCCGATCCGCTCGGCCTCCGGGACCTTGAACGGGTTGCGGTCACAGGGGCCGATCCAGGTGGCCTGCGCATAGACAGGCTCGGGCGCCAGCTCCACCCGCCCGGAGGTCAGCGCCGCTGACACCTTGGCGGTGGTCACCGCTTGCTCGGCCAGCGCAACGGCGGCATCCGGCGTCAGCGTGATCCCGGCCGCGAACCCCCAACTGCCCTCGTGGATGACCCGGACCGCCATGCCAAGCGTGACGTCGTCCACCGACCGTTCGAGTGCGCCGTCGCGCAGCGCGTGGGCACCGGTCCGGATCCGTTCGATCCGGACGTCGGCGTGCCTGGTGCCAAGGTCGGCGGTCCGCTGCAGTGCCGCGTCGGACAGGGCCTGCAGCGGCATGTCGATGAATTGTGCGTCAAACTCCGGCATCGGTCCCCCTCATGGGGGCATCCAACCAGACGCTCAGCAGGGCTGGGCGATCACTCCTTCACCGGGGCAGCGCAGACGATCTGGCTCTCCGGGAGCTCGATCCCCGGCCGGGTGGTGATGTCGACGAGCCGCGTGGCGACCGCACTATCGGTGGCGTCGATTCCGCGCGCGAGGCACTGGTCGCGAGGATCGGTGTCGTGGTCGGTGGTGCGGAACACGAGGAGGGCCTCCTGGTCCTGCGATGAGCAGAGGGGGCGCCAGCCCAGAATGTGGTGGAGATCGCTGCGGCACAGCCCAACGCGGGCGCCCGCGGCCGAGCGGGGCTTCTCCTGGTCGTGCGGGCCCAGGCAGGCAACTCGTTGTTCGACGGTCAGCACGGCCTCCGACGCCGGCACGCGATAACAGTCGTCCGGGGATTGGACGAGGGCCCGCACGGTGTAGTGCGGCGCCTCCTTGTCGTTCCCGCCGACGCACTTGACGATGAGAGGATCCTTGTCCTCCTCCGGGACATGGAGACAGTCCCGCACGTCGAGGGTCGACAGTGGATTCTCCGCAGGCATGAAGCGATCGTGCAGACCGGTCCCGACGACGTTGAGCATGACCCAGCCGGTGCCGAGGAAGAGCACGAGGCCAAGGAGCATGACGAGACAGCCGGGCGTGCCCGCCGTCGGGTCGGCGGGATTGGCCGGGTCGGTGGGTCCGGTTGGGTTGAGCGGGGCAGTCATCGGACCTCCGACAGGCAGAGCGAGCGGTCATGATGCGTCCGGGTGATGCGGGGTTGGCCCGGAGTCGGCTCGCCCACATCGACGAGGCTGAAGCTGTAGACACGGTCGGCCTGAACACCGGCTCGTTGGCACATGGCAAAGGCCTCACCACCGATCACCCGCGAAGCACCATCGGTGGTGGTTGGCTGTTGCAGGGCCACCTCGTTCTCGAGCACCGCGAGGACGCGGCGGTGGCGCGGTGTGTCACAGTCCTGCCTGGTGCTTCCGTCCTCGGCGGTGCATTCGCCGGCCACGATCCCGTTCACCGTTGTTGCCGGATCGAGGTCCTTGTCTCCGAGGCAATAGATGCGCCCTGCGTTGAGCTGCATGTCCACGCCGGGCATGTCGATGCACGGGTGATCGGTGATGAACCGGATCTCCTTGGTGGCCCCCGGCTCGTCACATGACCCCCAGCGCGACTGCTGGCCACCCGCGGTGCTGCCGATGATGCAGTCACCCGGTTGAGCGAACGCGAGATCCTCGGGATCGGGATCCGAGGCGGTGAAGCGGTTGATGTTCATCAGAAAGCTGAGGCCGATGAAGGCTCCGATCACCACGACGGGAATCGCGACACTCCAGAAGAGACACCCGCGGGCGCTGGTCTGATGCTGCATGCGGGTGCTGGCCGGGCCCGGTACGCGGGCGCTGGTCTGATTTTGCACCCCCGCAGACTAGGCACCGCCGAGCCGGTCCGCCGTGCGGTTGGATGAACTCTGCGTGACGCACGAGTGACACCTTCGGGTGAGTCCGCTCCGGCCTGGGAGCGTCCGCGTCCCCGTGCGGGGCGTCGGCGTCCTAATGCGCCCAGCGGAAATCGGGGATGTCCTGCGCGAGCGCACCGAGGATCTGGTCGGCGCCCTCGATGGCGCTCAACTGGTTGTCCCCGACTTCGGACTCGACGCGGGCGCGGATTCCGCGTACCCCCTCCGAGGCCCGCACCGCATCCCGCAACTGATCCTCGACGAGTGCCCACAGCCATTGCAGTTGCTGTACGCGGCGGCGTTCGGCGAGACCTTCGCCCTCGAGCTCGGCACGGTGCTGGAGGACTTCGCCCCACAGGTCGTCGAGTCCGGCGCCGGTTTCGGCGGAGCAGGTGAGCACGGGCGTACGCCGGCCCTCCGGCTGGATCAGCCGCATCGCGACCTGCAGTTCGCGGGCGGCGACCTTGGCCGCGTTCACGTAGTCCCCATCGGCCTTGTTCACCGCGATCACGTCGGCCATCTCGAGGATGCCGCGCTTGATGCCCTGCAACTGGTCGCCCGAACGCGCGAGGGAGATCAGCAGGAAGGTGTCGACCATGTCCGCGACCGCGACCTCGGACTGCCCGACGCCGACGGTCTCGACCAGCACGACGTCATAGCCCGCGGCCTCCATCACCAGCATCGATTCCCGGGTCGCGCGGGCGACGCCGCCGAGGTGGTTGCCGGAGGGGGAGGGGCGGACGTACGCCCGGTCGTGCGCGGTGAGCTCCCCCATGCGGGTGCGGTCGCCGAGGATCGAGCCGCCGGTGCGGGACGACGACGGGTCCACGGCAAGCACCGCCACCTGATGACCGCGCTCGATCAGCCGCAGGCCCAGCGCATTGATGAGGGTCGACTTGCCCGCGCCCGGCACTCCGGTGATGCCCACCCGGATCGCGTCCTCCGTGCGCGGGAGCGTGCTCAGCAGTTCCTTGGCGAGTTCGCGATGGTCCGGGCGGGTGGACTCCACGAGCGTGATCGCGCGCGCGATCGCGGCCCGGGAACCCTGCGTGATCTGCTCGGCGAGTTCGGGAATGCTCGGGCGACGCCTCATGCCGACTGGTCAGCCCCCGGAGCTCCTTGGTCCGAGCCGTCCTGGCCAGCAGACGGCTCCACTTGAGCGCGCAGCTTCTCCAACAGCTCGCGCGCGGCCACCGGGATGACCGTGCCGGGCGGATAGATCGCGTCCGCACCGTTGGCGCGCAGGGCCTCGAAGTCCTGCTCGGGGATGACTCCACCGACCACGATCATCATGTCGTCGCGGCCCAGCTCGTCGAGCTCCCGGCGCAGCGCCGGGACGAGGGTGAGGTGACCGGCGGCCAGCGAGGACACACCGACGACGTGCACGTCGGCCTCCACCGCCTGACGGGCGACCTCACCCGGGGTCTGGAACAGCGGGCCGACATCGACATCGAAGCCGAGATCGGCGAACGCCGTGGAGATCACTTTCTGGCCGCGATCGTGACCGTCCTGGCCCATCTTGGCCACGAGGATCCGGGGCCGGCGGCCTTCGGCCTCAGCGAACTCCTCGACCAACTTGCGCGTACCTTCAATCGCAGACGTTTCCCCGGACTCCTTCGAATAGATCCCACTGATCGTGCGGATCTGGGCGGTGAAGCGGCCGAAGACCTTTTCCAGGGCCGCGGAGATCTCGCCGACCGAGGCCTTCGCCCGGCCGGCGTCGATGCTGAGCTTGAGCAGGTTGCGCTCCGGATCGGCGTCGTCCCGGTTCTCCGCAGCCCACGTCAGCTTGTCGAGCGCGGCCTGGCAGGCGGCCTCGTCGCGGTCGGCCTTGAGCTGCTCGAGTTTGGCGATCTGGGAGGCGCGCACCTGGGCGTTGTCGATCTTGAGGACCTCGAACGGCTCGTCCTGGTCGACCTGATATTTGTTCACCCCGATCACCGGCTGGCGGCCGGCGTCGATGCGGGCCTGGGTGCGGGCCGCGGCCTCCTCGACGCGCATCTTCGGGATGCCCTGCTCGATCGCCTTGGCCATGCCGCCCGCCTCCTCGACCTCCCGGATGTGGGCCCAGGAGCGGCGGGCGAGGTCATAGGTGAGCTTCTCGAGGTACGCCGAGCCGCCCCAGGGGTCGATCACCTTCGTGGTGCCGGACTCCTGCTGCAGGAACAGCTGTGTGTTGCGCGCGATGCGTGCGGAGAAGTCGGTCGGCAGCGCGATGGCCTCGTCGAGCGCGTTGGTGTGCAGCGACTGGGTGTGGCCCTGCGTCGCGGCCATCGCCTCGATGCAGGTGCGCGCGATGTTGTTGTAGATGTCCTGCGCCGTCAGCGACCAGCCCGAGGTCTGGGAATGGGTGCGCAACGACAGCGACTTGGGGTTCTTCGGCTCGAAGTCGTTGACCAGCTTCGCCCACAGCATCCGCGCGGCGCGCAGCTTGGCGACCTCCATGAAGAAGTTCATGCCGATCGCCCAGAAGAACGACAGCCGCGGCGCGAACGCGTCGACCTCGAGGCCCGCGACCCGGCCGGCGCGGATGTATTCCACGCCATCCGCCAGCGTGTAGGCCATCTCCAGGTCCTGCGTCGCCCCGGCCTCCTGGATGTGATAGCCGGAGATCGAGATCGAGTTGAACCGCGGCATGTTGTGCGAGGTGAACGCGATGATGTCGGAGATGATCCGCATCGACGGCGCCGGCGGATAGATATAGGTGTTGCGGACCATGAACTCCTTCAGAATGTCATTCTGAATCGTTCCGGCCAGCTGTTCGGGCTTCACGCCCTGCTCCTCCGCGGCGACCACATAGAGCGCGAGGATCGGCAGCACCGCGCCGTTCATCGTCATCGACACCGACATCTGATCCAGCGGGATGCGATCGAACAGCTGGCGCATGTCCAGGATCGAGTCGATCGCCACGCCGGCCATGCCGACGTCACCCTCCACTCGCGGGTGGTCGGAGTCATAGCCGCGGTGGGTCGCCAGGTCGAACGCGACCGACAGGCCCTTCTGGCCGGCGGCCAGGTTGCGGCGATAGAACGCGTTGGACTCCTCGGCGGTGGAGAACCCGGCGTATTGCCGGATGGTCCAGGGCTGATTGACATACATCGTCGCGTACGGCCCCCGCAGGAACGGCGGGATCCCCGGATAGGTGCCGAGGAAGTCGAGCTGCGCGAGGTCGTCATCGCCATAGAGCGTGCCGACCGGGATGTGCTCGGGGGTGTCCCAGATGTTGCCGGCGGCCTCGCCGGCGAGCTTGGCGTACGCCGCGGCTGCGTCGGCCGGGATCTCCGGGCTGCCGAGATCGATCGAGTCGAACCGGGGAATGCTGCTCATCGTGCCGTCTCCAGGGTGTCGAGGATGGACGTGAGGAGGGGGACCGTGTCGACCCCGGCGAACAGGGCGCCGTCGACCGTGCCGTCGGGCGCGTCGCCGAGCTCCTTGGCGTTGCCGGCGATGAGGACCGTGGTGGCCCCCGCATCGCGGAGCGCCTGGGCGACGGCCTGACCGTGCTCGGCATACATCGTCGCCGACGAGCACAACACCGCCACCTTGGTGCCGGCCTCCTTGAGGCCCTGGGCGAAGGCCGCGGGGTCGGTGCCCTCCACCAGCGGCGCGCCGATCCCGGCCACGCCGAGCAGGCTGGTGGTGAAGGTCTCGCGGGCGCCGAAGTCGCGCCGGGTGCCGAGGGCGGCGAGCAGGACCGCCGACTGGCGGCCGTTGGTCTCGGCCAGCGCGGTGGTCCGGTCGCGCAGGGCCTCGAAGATCTCCGCGTCGCGGCGGCGGGGGAGCGCGGACTCGGGGGCCGCGGGCCGCGGCGTACGCTCAATCACCGGCTCCACCGACTGGGGGAACATGCTCACGCCGGTGAGGGGCGCGGAGCGATCCGACAGGCGGCGGTCGCGCTCGGCCGTGCTGGCCGCGAGGCGATCGGTGACCAGCGCGGTGTTGACGGCCTTGGTCATGCCGCCCTCGGCCTCGATCTGCTGGAACCATTTCCAGCCGGCCTCGGCGAGCTGATCGGTGAGCCGCTCGACATAGAACGAACCCCCCGCCGGGTCATTGACCCGCGCGATGTTCGACTCCTCGGCGAGGATCACCTGGGTGTTGCGGGCGATCCGCCGGGAGAAGTCGTTCGGCAACCCGTGCACCGTGTCGAAGGGGAGCACGGTGATCGCCTCGGCGCCGCCGACCGACGCGGCGAAGCAGGCGAGGGTGCCGCGCAGGACATTCACGTACGCGTCATCGCGCGACATCATCCGCCACGAGGTGACCGCGTGCTGGCGGGCGCCGCGCATGTCGGGCGCGATCCCGACGACCTCGCCCACTCGTGACCACAGCCGGCGCAGGGCGCGCAGCCGGGCGATCGTGAGGAACTGATCGGCGGTGGCCGACACCCGGAACTCGATCTGGGCGAACGCGTCGGCCGGGGCGATGCCGCCCTCCTCGAGGTCGCGCAGATAGGCCACGCCGGTCGCGATCGCGAGGCCGAGCTCGTCGGCGTCGGACGCGCCGGCCTCGTGATAGGGCAGCACGTCGACGGAGAGTGCGCGGACGCCGGGCAGGCCTTCGAGCGCGGCGGCGACCCACTCACGGTGCGGGCCGAGGTCGGGCGCGGTGCCCGTGGTGGCCGCGAGCGCGAGGGCGTCGAGACCGAGGTTGCCGGTGGCGGTGGTGAGGTCGATGCCGCGGTCCTTCCAGACCTGGGCCAGTGCCGTCGCCGCGGCGACCTGGTCCTCCCGGCTGGAGACAACGACGGCGGCGAGATCGAGCAGCACGTCCTCCAGGACGGCCGCGAGATCGCTCGGATCGATCGCATCACTGCCCGTGCGCAGCCACACCGAGTTCGCCCCGCGTTCGAGATCGTTGAGCACGGCCTGGCGGGTGGCGCCGGAGTCGGGATCCTCGTGGAGTTGGCGGACATCCCAGGCGTCCATCTCGCCGGAGCGGATCGTCGCGCCGCGGTCGAATGGTGCCACCCCCGGGAACCCGAGCGCACGATCGTCAGCGCTGTAGAGCGGCTGGATCGTGATGCCCTCGACGGTCGTGCTCTGGAGTCGCTCGAGGGCCTTCTCGATCGGGAGTTCGGTGCCCGCGGGGCGACGCCGGTTGAGCACCTTGAGCACTTCGGCTTCCCACTGCTCGCGGGTCGGGCTGGGGAACACCGAGCCCAGCGCGAGATCCTCCGGAACTCGCTCTTGGCTTTCCAGGGTGTCGTTCTCGGCCATGCGTGACGCCTCTTCCGACTAGGTCCAGTGCGCCTCACTTTAGCGATCCTCTTTCCCGCCCGGTGCGGTTATCCCCAGCTCGGAGGAATCATTTGTGCAGCGGCGCGGTCCGGTTCGGTGTCGCTATCGTCGGGGCCATGGCGTACTCAACGACGACCGCCCCCAGCCACGACGGCGGGCAGATGCCTGCCCACCTGTGGACCCCCGAAGGCGGAACCGGCCCGGGGCTCGTGCTGTTCCAGGAGATCTTCGGCATCACTCGCTATATCCGCCGACGTGCGCAGGATCTGGCCGACGCCGGCTATGTCGTCCTCGCGCCCGAAATCTATTGGCGGCTTGACGAACTCGGGCCCTTCCCGTTCACCCCGATCGAACCGGCGATGGAGACCATGGCCAAGCTGGATCGCGGCGCCGCGGTCATCGACGGGGCCTCCGCCGTGGAGCACCTGCGCGGGCTCGACGAGGTCACCGCGGGGACCGGCGTCATCGGGTTCTGCTTCGGCGGCGGGCTCGCCTTCACGGTGGCCGCCTATCTCGAGGCCGCCGAGGGGGGCGGCCAAGCGGTGGATGTGATGGTCGACTTCTATGGCTCCGCGCTGCGCGAGCTGGTCGACACCATGACGGTCGAGGCCCCGAGCCTGCACCACTTCGGGCTGGCGGATTCCTACATCGATGCCGAATCCGTACGCCGGGTTGAGGCTGCGGTCACCCGGCAGCCTGCGACCACCTTCCATACCTATGAAGGCGCGGACCACGCGTTCGACAACCCCGACGGTCCGCTGCATCACCCGGAGGCTTCCCGTCTTGCGTGGTGCCGCACGGCGGAATGGCTCGGTGAGCATCTGCCGACCCGCTGACCGCACCCGAAGGTCGCCCTGCATCTCCTTGAGGATTCGTGGACCCGCGACGAGGCGGAGGAGCAGATCGCCCAGCGCGCGCGGCGGCTCAGGGGGGTGCCCCCACGTCGGAGAACCCTCAGCGATGAGGCCTCACGCCTGGATCGTCACGCCACGAGCCAGGGGCTGCGGCGAGGTCCACATCAACGTTGACGAGATCGACGACCAAGCAGGGCGACCTACTCGCCTTGATAGGAGCCGATCGACCACTGGTTCCCCTCGGCATCGGCGACGCCGGCGCTGCGACCGCCGTAGTCCTGGTCGATAGGCTCCTGCAGCGAAGTCCCGCCGGCAGCCATGGCGCGTTTGCGGACGACCAGCGCTCTTCGAATCCGAACGACGTGAGGAAGGCGATCCCCTCGACGTCCGGCGCTCCGCGGATGCCGACCCGGGAACCCGTGCAAAAGCTCGGTGGCTTATCAGGGTCCACTCAGGGAGATGGGCTGCAGGGGACCGGCTAAGTTTCCTTCTACTGGGGTGGGCATCGCTCGATCGGGGGCTGTTGGCCCGCTGTCCTGGCAGTTTGTCGCCAGTGGTCCCGGGTGAGGTCGAGAGGGAAGCCCATGCGCAAGAAGCACTGGATCATCAGTGGAGTGGTGGCCGCTGCCGTCGTATTGGTCGTGGTGGTGTTGATGCTGCCCCAACTGCTCGGTGCAGGACAACAGGCCACCGTGGCCTCGATGGATATCGAGACCGTCGCCAGCCTCAAGAGCGCGGACCGGCAACTCATCTCCGGTTCGGTGAACACCGCGGAGTCCGAGAACTTCTATGTGGACGCCACCAAGGGGCGGGTCAACGAGATCAAGGTCGTGCAGGGCAGCGAGGTCAAGAAGGACGACGAGCTCTACAACTATTCCAACCAGGCGCTGACGATCCAACAGGAGAAGACCCGAGTCCAGATGGACAGCGCCAAGCGCAAGGTCACCGCGCTGGAGAAGTCGCTGGCGGACGCGGAGAAGGATCTCAAGAACGCGCCGGCCGAGACCGAGGACCAACTGCGGACCCAGCGCGACCAGGTGCGGGAACAGCTCGAGGCAACTCGGACGGAAGTGCGGCTCGCCGAGCTGGACATCGAAGAGATCAACAACCAAGTGGCCGCCCTGTCTGTCCGTTCCAACTTCGACGGCATTGTGGAAATGGTCAACGAGGACGAACGCAATGCGGTCGCCCAGGGTGCGGCGACCAAGCCGCTCATCCGTGTCGTCTCCAATCTGCCCTATGAGATCAGGGGCTCCTTGACGGAGTTGCAGCGGGCGCAGATCCAGCAGGAGCAGCCGTTCAAGGCGACGAGCAAGGCATTGCCCGGCAAGGAGTGGCGCGGGACCATCACCTACGTCAGCACCTTCCCGATGGAGACCCAGGTCGGTCAGGAAGGCGGGCAGGCCCACTATGAGTTCATCGCCAAGCTCGACACCCAGGACGGTCTGGTGCCCGGCAACACTCTCTTCCTCGAGGTCGCACCCACGGCGAGCGAGTCGTTCCACGTGCCCGCGGCAGCGGTGCAGCGGGATGCGACGGGCGACCACTATGTGTTCATCGTGGAGGCCGGCCAGCTCACGAAGCAGCCGGTGAGTGTGGGGCCCGAGGAGGACGGGCGCATCGTGATCACCTCGGAACTCGAGGATCGCACGGAGATCCTGCTCAACCCTGATGCGGCCACCACGGAGGGGATGGAAGTCATCCGATGACCAACGGCATCCTGTCCCTGGACAAGATCAACAAGGTCTTCGGGACCGGTGACCTGGCCCTCCACGTCCTCAAGGACGTGTCGCTGGATGTCCGGAAGGGGGAGTTCGTCTCGATCATGGGCCCCTCCGGTTCGGGCAAGTCGACGCTGATGAACATCATCGGGACGCTCGACAAGCCCACGTCCGGCTCGTACTTCGTGGAGGGCAAACCCGTCCACGAACTCAGCGAACGACAGATCGCCAGGCTCCGCAACGAGTCGATCGGATTCGTCTTCCAGCACTTCTTCCTGCTCGCCCGCTCCACCGCGGTCGCCAACGTCGAGCTGCCGCTGATCTATGCCGGCCGCACGCGTGCCGATCGGCGCAACATCGCTGAGAGATCCTTGGACCGCGTGGGGCTGAGCGCAAAATATCGCGCACTGCCGACCCAGCTGTCCGGTGGCGAGAAGCAGCGCGTGGCCATCGCCCGCGCCATCTCGACCAACCCGCGGTTCATCCTCGCCGATGAGCCCACCGGGGCGCTCGACACGGCAACCAGCGGGCAGATCATGGATCTCTTCCGCCGCCTCAACGCCGAGGGGACGACCATCATCATGATCACCCACGAACAGGAAATCGCCCAGCACGCCAACAGGATCGTGCGCATCAGGGACGGGCGGATCGAGTCCGACGAGGCCATCCGATGAATGTCATCGAGAGCTTCCGGATGGCGCTGTCGTCGATCATGGCGCACAAGATGCGCTCCATCCTGACCATGCTCGGCATCATCATCGGCGTGGGCTCGATCATCACGATCGTGGCGATCGGACAGATGGGCGAACAGCAGCTCAAGAACTCCGTCTCCGGCGGCAACAAGGCCATGGTGACCATGGAGTTCGGACCGCCGGGGAGCAGCAGTCTGACGGGGCCGATGCTCACTCCGCCCCAGATTCGGCCGGTCGATGTGGAGCGCATCCGACAACTCCCCTATGTCAAGAGCTTCATCGAACAGCGCATGGATATGAGTGACATCGTGAGCGGTTCGAAGAAGGCGGAAGGGGTCTACATCCGCGCCGGTGACCTCGAGATCTTCGAACTGAACAACCTCGTCCCCGTGGCCGGTCGGCTGATTGAGCAGGACGATGTCGATCGTGCGGCCCAGGTGATCGTGCTCGGCCAGGACACTGCCACGCAGCTCTTCGCCTCGCCGGACGAGGCAATCGGCAAAGTGATCGAGCTCAACCGCCAGCCGGTCCGGGTGATCGGCGTCGTGGAGGAGCAGTCGACGCTCGGCTTCACCATGCAGACGTGCTTCGTGCCCATGACGGCCTGGGAGTCGTTGTATCCGGGGGCCGTCTCCTTCTCCCAGTTCGCCGTGGTGGCCACCGATGTCGAACATGTGACGGAGGCTGGTCAGAACGCCGCGGACTATCTCAACGAGACGTTGGTGGTGAATCCGGAGGAGGCGCTGTTCAAGCCGACCGACATGCGTCAGCTCGAGGAGGAGATTTCGTCGATCACCTCGATCATGACCGCGATCATCGGCGGCATCGCCGCGATATCACTCCTGGTCGGCGGCATCGGGGTCATGAACATCATGCTCGTCTCCGTCGCCGAGCGGACGCGGGAGATTGGCGTACGCAAGGCGCTCGGTGCCACCCGCGGCCGGATCCTGCAGCAATTCCTGATCGAGAGCATGGTCCTCACCTCCCTGGGCGGGATCATCGGGATCGTGTTCGCGTACGCGCTCACCGCCCTCGTTGCCGCCATCCTCAAATATGAGTTCGTCCTGTCGATTCCGGTGACGATCATCGCGGTGTTGTTCTCGTCCCTGATCGGGGTCGTGTTCGGGCTGCTGCCGGCGAACAAGGCGGCGAAACTGAGCCCGATCGACGCGCTGCGCTACGAATAGGCAGCGACCGGGAGGACGGACAGGACAGCGCAACGGGCCGCGCAGCCATGCCGCACGGCCCGCTCGCCCCGACCGGATTTGTTTCGATCGGGTTTTGTCTCGATCGGGTTTGTCTCGATCCGATCAGGCCGGTTCGTCCATCGACTGCCCGGTCTCCAGCAGGGTCTTGAGGCCGGCGAGGCACCACGGCCAGCCCCCGCCGCCCGTGCCGGGATCATGGCCACCGGCGACCTCGGCCGCGTATTCGGGTGCCGCGCTGACATCGTGGGTCAGCTTCACGAACGTGAGTCCGCTCGGGTACTCGGTCAATTCCCAGGTCAGCCGCGTCGGCTCGGACTCGGGATGCCAGGTCGGCTGCCAGGCGAGGGTCAGGCGCTTCGGCGGATCGATGTCGAGGACCTCGCCCACCACTGCGTCCTCACCCATGCCCATCGCTTTCATCTCCTCGGTGGAGGTGTTGCGATAGCGGCCGCCGACCTGCGGGTCGATTTCGATCCCGCCGCCGTATCCCCAGCGGGTCGTGTATTCGGACTGCGTAATCGCGTCCCACACCTGCTGCGCGGGCGCCTTGATATAGATGCTGTAGATCTGCACGTTGTCGTTGCTCATGGCCGTGGCCTCTCTTCGGGTGGGTTTGTCGGAGGATGGGTCTGGCCACCGTCGAGGCGGCGTTGGAGGTCGAGCAGGCTTGAGGCGATGACCGCTCGCTCGGTGGCGCGGCGGGCCATCGTCTCGTCATCGTCCAGGAACCGTCCGATCCATCGCTCGTGGATGGCTCGGATCGGCACCGGGTTGAGGTGGTGCAGCTTCTCCCGCCCCTGTTTGCGGGAGTTGACGAGCCCGGCGGACTCGAGCAGGCGCAAATGTTTCGCCACCCCGAACCGGGTCATCTCGATGTCATGGGCGGCGACCACTGCTTCCAGCTCCGCGAGCGAGCGGCCGTCCCGCTCGAAAAGCGCGTCCAGGAGCAACCGGCGGGTTGAGTCCGCCAGCGCCTTGAACACGAGGTCGTCGTCCATGACCTCAACGATAGGTGACTAAAAAGTCACGTGTCAAGGGTGGTGGAGAGCGGCGCGTTCGCTCGATCTGCCACGATGACGCAATGGTTTTCCCGCATTTCGCACCCCGGGCCCGACAGTGGACCGCCGAACCCGCCGCCGGTGACGCGCGTGACTTCCATCGGACCCTGCCGGACTATCGCCCCACGCCGCTGCGACCGGCCCCCGGGCTCGCCACCGAGTTGGGAGTGGCCGAGGTCTGGGTCAAGGACGAGTCCCAACGACTCGGCCTGCCGGCGTTCAAGATCCTGGGCGCCTCCTGGGCCTGTCACCAGGTGCAGGACCGGCATCCGGGAGCGGCGCTCGTCACCGCCACCGAAGGGAACCACGGCCGGGCAGTCGCTCGCATGGCGCGCCACTTCGGCGTACCCGCCATCATCTTCGTCCCCGACAACGCCTCGCGCCGGACGGTCGACCTGATCGCGGGCGAGGGTGCCTGGGTCATCAAGGTTGAGGGGCGGTATGACGATGCCGTCGAGACGGCGCGTGAGTACGCGGCCGCCGGCCCGGGACGGGAGCTGGTGCAGGACACGGCGTGGGAGGGGTACGCCGAAGTCCCGGCCTGGATCGTCGCCGGCTATCGCACGCTGCTGTTGGAGATCGACGAGGAACTGGGTCGGGCCCCGGATCTGATCGCCGTGCCCGTCGGGGTCGGCTCACTCGCGGAAGCCGTCGTGCGGCACTATCGCCAGCCCGGCGACCGGGTCCGGCCCACGGTGCTCACCGTGGAGCCGGAGGGCGCCGCCTGTGTGCTGGCCAGCCTGACCGCCGGGGAGCTGACCTCCGTCCGCACCGGCACCACGATCCTCGCGGGACTGAACTGTGCGACGCCCTCGGCGTCGGCGTGGCCCGTCCTGCGCGATGGGTGCGACGCGGCCGTGGCGGTGATCGACGACCAGGTCAGGGCGGCGCTGGTCGAGCTCGACGAGGAGGGGATCGCCACGGGCCCGTGCGGGGCGGCCACGCTCGCCGGTCTCCGGGCCGCGCTCGCCGATGAGGCGTTCGAGCTCCCCGCTGACGCGGTCGTGGTCCTGATCAACACCGAGGGCCCGACGCAGGGCGTCTGAGCAGCGCTCAAACAGGTTGGTCAGACCAAAGTTGGCACCCAGATCGGGGCGGACTCTCGCGACTGGGGGTTTTGCCGGCCGTGCATGCATCTGGCCGCCAATCCTGGTGGCACTCGGCAGCTTGGTGCCGTCGCTAGGGTGACGGCGTACCCGACCACGACGGAGAGGGCACTCATGACCGATTCACTGGCTTTGTCCGACGAGGAGTTTGCGCACCTGCAACGGGCGGTCGAGCTGGCCGAGGCTGCGCTGGCCATCGGTGACGAGCCGTTCGGGTCTGTGCTCGTTGCTGGCGACGGGACCGTGCTGGCCGAGGACCACAACCGGGTCTCCGGTGGCGACCGGACCCAGCATCCGGAGTTCGCCCTCGCCCGCTGGGCCGCCGAGCATCTGAGCCCGGAGGAGCGCGCCGCGGCCACGGTCTATACGTCCGGTGAGCACTGCCCGATGTGTGCGGCCGCGCATGCGTGGGTGGGACTGGGGCGAATCGTCTATGCGTCGTCGTCCGCCCAACTGGCTGACTGGTTGACGGAGTTCGGTGCCACATCCGGCCCGGTGGCGATGCTGCCGATCGGTGTGGTGGCACCCGGCGTACCCCACGACGGACCCGAGCCGCGACTGGCCGAGCGGGTGCGGGCCCTGCACGCGGCCCGTTTCACCGGCTGAGCTGACAACGCAGGTTCCGGGACACCAGCTCAGGCTCAGGGCGCGGTGTCACCTCGAAGGGTTTGGCCCGGCGTACACCCGTAACTTGACCGATAGGCGCCGGTGAACCGGCTCTGATCCGGGAAACCCCACTGGGCGGCGATCTCGGCAACTGTGGTGGTTTGCGGATCGCGAGCCAGGAGCTCCTCGTGGGCCCCGGCCAGCCGGACTCGACGCAGGTAGGCCATCGGCGTCGTGTCGAGGTGGCGACGGAAGGCGATCTGGACGGCGCGGGCCGACGCGCCAGCGGCCTCGGCAATCTGTGTCACCGTGATCGGCTCGGCCGGGTTGGTCTCGATGAACGAGATCGCTCGCCGCAACACGGCCGGATGGGCATCGCGCCGATCCAGCGCGCCGGGACTCTGGGGCCACGTGTTGGGAAAAGTGCTGATCGTGGCGGCGGCCAACACGCGGATCGCGGCGTCCATGACCAGCGGCTGGATGTCGATCTCGGGGTTCGCCAGCAGCCGCCGGACATAGGCTGCGGTGCGCTGCCAGACGGTTGCGGCCGAGGCGGAGACGGGGTCGCGGTCGGTGAAGATGAGTGGATCCCCCGCGGGACCGGCCACCAGGGTGGACAGCGCCGCGGCGTTGATGGTCGTGGAGCGGATGCTTGCGTCCCTGGCGATGGAGCGGATGGCCTCTGCCGGGCGGGCGAACATGCTCAGCGAGCCCGTCGGGAATACCGTGCTTTCGCCGCGCGTCTGGCGTTCCATCTGCCCGGACAGCACCTCGACGACCACGACCGACGGCAGTGGCTCGATGTTGACCTCGAGCAGGGGTGGATAGTCGACCTTGCTGAACGCCACCTCAGGGGTGGAGACCACGTGGTGCCGGAGCGGGCGTCCCGGGAGCAGGCCGGTGAGGCGGACCGGAGTCCGCCGGAGTTCGGTCAGGAAGGCCTCGGCCTCATCCGTGTCGGCGCTTGTGAAATGCACGCGGCGCAGCTTGGGGGTGAGCTCCGCGCACATAGCCCGTCCATTCCCTTGTTCGTCCGGAAAGTGCCCGGGTGGAGCGGGCGCCGGCTTGTCTGAGAGCCTACTCCTTGGGTATGCATCGAACATGAGCACAGTGTCGTTGGAGCGACTGATTGTCGATACGCACGACATAGATCAGGTGACGCACCTGATCAACAGTCTCCATCTCGACCACAAGCCACGGCTGGAAATTTCCGACAGGGGCCGCGCCCGCAGCCGGATCGAATCGGCCACCGTCGGTGACCTCAACGTGGGCACGACCCATTGGCGCGGCGTGGGCTATCACGCGACCGTGGACGACTGTGAGGACCGGCTGCTCGCCAGTGTGGTGGCGGGCGGTCGCGCGTCGTTGAGCACTGCGGCCGAGGATGCGCGTGTTGTCCCGGGGGACGCGTTGCTGTGCACCCCCGGTGCGCCCTATGAGTCCTATGGGGTCGACTCCACCTATCGCCTCGTGCAGATTCCACGTGATTCCGCCCAGCTGATCGCGACGGAGCGTACGGGTTCGACGGAGCGACTGGAGTTCTTCTCCGCCCGCCCCGTCTCCACGGCGCGGGGGAAGCTGTGGGTGGACACCACTCGTTATGTCCTGGACGTGGTCGGCCTGGCCGACGATTCGCTGCCCACCCTTCTGCTGGACGAGATGATCCGACTCCTGTCCACCACGCTGCTCCGGGTCTTCCCCAACTCCACGATGACGATGGCGCGTCCTCTGCCCCAGCGGTCAGTGCCCGTCCGCGCGTTGGATCGAGCGGTGGCGTTCATTGAGGAGTACGCGTCCCTGCCACTCGCCGACAGCGATATTGCGTCCACTGCACGGGCGGGCACCACGGACCTGCGGACGGCATTTCTGCGAGCGTTCGGGGTGTCGCCGCAGGGGTACGTCCGGAGAGTTCGCCTCGAGGCCGCCCATGCCGAACTGCGTGCTGGTGAGCCGGACGAGGTGGCCGCCCTGGCCATCGTCCGGCGGTGGGGTTTCGTGGGGGTGCCGGCGTACCGAAAGGCGTACCGGGACATGTTCGGAACCGACCCGGATGGTCTGACCGGCCGCTGACGGAGGCGGGATAACGTAGGGAGACCGGCTCGTCAGGAGGTCTCCGTGTCCCTGCTCGATCACGCCATCTGGTGGCACGTCTATCCGCTGGGGGCCGTCGATGCCCCGATCCATGGTCGGCGCGTCCTGCACTTTCCGGGCGAGGACTTCGGGCACCGGCTGCGGAAGCTGGACGGGTGGCTGGACTATGCGATCGAACTCGGTTGTTCCGGTCTGCTGCTCGGGCCGGTCTTCGAGTCCACGACCCACGGCTATGACACGGTCGACCATTTCCGGCTGGACGGACGACTCGGTGACGACGCTGATTGGGAGCACTTCGTGGGGGAGTGTCATCGCCGAGGTCTGGCGATCGTGCTCGACGGAGTGTTCAACCACCTGGGTGTGCTGCACCCGCTGGTGGAGGACTCCCTGGGCGGCATGGTCCGCGGGCGGGACGGGAAACCCGTGCCCTGGGAGGGGCACGGGGATTTGGCGTTGCTGGATCATTCCGATCCGAAGGTCGCGGCCCTGGTCGTCGACGTGATGCTCCACTGGCTCGGTCGCGGTGCGGCGGGCTGGAGACTGGATGTCGCGTACGCCGTCCCGGCAGAATTCTGGACCACGGTGATCGGCCGCGTCCGTGGTGCGTACCCCGACGCAATCTTCATCGGCGAGGTCATCCACGGGGACTATGCGGAGTTCGGACGGGCTGCGTCGCTCGACTCGATCACCCAGTATGAGTTGTGGAAGGCGATCTGGAGTTCACTCAACGACAGCAACATGTGGGAGCTTGCCTGGGCGCTGGAGCGCCATGAGGAATTCTCGCGCGAGCTGGTCATGCAGACCTTCATCGGCAACCACGACGTGGATCGGATTGCCAGCAAAGTGGGTGACGTGGGGGCCGCGCTGGCGGCGGTGATTCTGCTGACGGTGCCGGGGATGCCGAGTGTCTACTACGGCGATGAGCAGGGCTTCCGGGGTGAGAAGGTCGAGGGGCAGTGGGCGGATGCGCCGGTCCGCCCGCCGCTGCCACCGACCCCCGAGGACTTGGCGCCCAACGGGGAATGGCTGTTCCGCCACTATCGGGACCTCATCGGCGTGCGGCGCCGCAATGCCTGGATAACCCGAGGGCGTCTCGCAGTCACGGGCAAGCAGGACGAGTGGATCAGCTATGACGTGACGGGTGACCATGACCGGATGTCCGTCCGCATCGACCTCGCCCCGCAGGCGCAGGCGATCGTGACCGTGAACGGAACTCGCGCGTACCACTGGTCTGCCGTCCACCCGCACTGAGGTCCGCCGGCCGGCTGCAGACTGGGCCCGCCGCCCATGGTTCTGCTGGGCTGGGCGGGGTCACAACAGTGGTACGCCTGTGTGTTTGGCCAGTGCCTCCAGCAGCTTGCCCTGGAAGGCCGGATCCCGGGTGGCCGGGTGGGGGTCCTGCTGCTGTCGATGATGCCAATAGCCGCCCGATGTGAGCGCCTCGGGGTCGGTGCTGACCGCCAGCCAGGTTTGCGTTGCGTGACCCAGGTCGAGATTGTCGGTGGCATTCGGCCCGCCCATCCGGGTGGGCACCCAGCCGGGATCCACCGCATTGCTCAGCACGTCCGGCCACCGGTGCGCGATCGCCATGCACAGAGTGGTCACCAGGAGCTTGGTGTCGGAATAGTTGGCGGTTGCCGTCGTCCCCGACCAGTCCAGGCCGTCGAGCCGGGCGGAACCGTCGTAGTGCATGCCGCTGCTGAGATAGATGAGTCGGCCCGGTCGGTCGAGGGCGGCAGTCAACACATAGGGTGCGACCACGTTCACCGGCAGCAGGATTCCACCCGACCCGACACCTGCTCCGGCGTTGTGGATGACGGCATCAAGGGGACCGAGGGTGCCGACCTGCTCCGCGAGCTCCCGGGTTGCAGTGAGATCGGAAAGGTCCCCGACGACTCCCGAAGCGCCCCGCTCCCGCAGATCGGCCACGGCCTGGAGGCGTTCATGGGAACGGGCGTGGACAATGACGTCGTGTCCCGCGGCGAGCAGTTCAAGGGCTGCGTTGCGCCCCAGCCCGTCGGTTGATCCGGTGATGAAGACGCGTGCCATGTCGGCCACGCTAGCCCGCCAGTCTTCCGCGCAAGGAATCGGCAACGAAGCATTGGCCTCTCGTGGGTGTGCTGGTTAACTCGAAAGCTCATGGACATGTAGATACGAAGGAGTATCCGGTGAAGAAGGCCGAGGGGAAGCTCGCCAAGGAGCTGAAGAAGGACGGCAAGAAGGCCGCCAAGCAGGCCAAGAAAAACGCCGAGAGGGACGCGAAGCTGGCCAAGAAGCAGTCCAAGGCGGCAAAGAAGGACGCCAAGTCCAGGAAGGCTGATGCGAAGGCTCGGAAGTCGGCGAAGAAGGATGCCAAGAAGGCTGCCAAGAACGTGAAGAAGGCGGCCAAGCAGCGGTCCAAGGCTGTCAAGAAGGGTGGCAAGAAGGACTAGAGGGTGCGCCTTCCCGCGGCTGGGGGGCTGAATTTCTTGGATGGGCCTGTTAGCATGGTTGCAAGCAATGATGCCCCATGGGGTATGCCACTTGAATAGTGTGGCTCCTTCCCAACCAACTGCCTGGCAAGTTCTGTGACCTTTCAGGTCGGCTGGTGGTGATCGACACGGCCCTTCGGGGCCGATTGCGGAAGGGAAATCCATGCGCAAGGTCAGCAGCGAAGAAATGGCCAGACTCAAGCGGCGGTTCGCCGAGGCTTTCGAGCGGAATCGCAAGGACATCCCGGGCTATGTGCCGCCGTCGCTTCGCGACCACTGACGTGATCTGCTCAACTGCTATTGACTGACACCGTCTGTCCCAAGCCTGGGGCAAACGAAGCCGGCGCGAAGAGCAGAGACAGGAGCGAACGATATGGACATCAACGATCCGGGACCCAAGCCCAATGTCTTCGACATCGAGAAGGCAACGGTCGACAACGGCAACTATCGGACGACGGTGTGGACCGGGAAATACCTCCAGGTCACCCTCATGTCGATCCCGGTGGGTGCCTCGATCGGTCTTGAGGTCCACCCCGAGACCGATCAGTTCCTGCGGCTGGAAGCAGGCAAGGGCCGCTGTGTCATGGGTCCGTCCAAGGACAATCTCGACTTCCAGCAGGACGTCGAGGATGACTGGTCGATCCAGGTTCCCGCCGGTGTGTGGCACGACGTGATCAACACCGGTGACGAGCCGATGAAGCTTTATGCCGTCTATGCGCCGGTGCACCACGCGCAGGGAATTGTCCAGGCCACCGCTGAGGATGCCGAGGCGGACGAGGAGTCCGGCAAGGACGAGCCGCCCAGTTGGACCGTCCAGCCCGGGACGGGCAAGGCTGACGGGCACGCCTGATCTTTTCGGGTACGCCCGAGCACGGAGCGCCGCTCACCTTCGAGGTGGGCGGCGTTTTCCGTTCGCTCACCCGTGGGGCGAGGGGCGAGGAGGCGAAACGGGCGGCCCCCGAGGCTGGGGACCGCCCGTCAGGACATGCGATCAGTCCCGGCTCAGAGTTCGATGTCCTCTGCTCCGGGGGAGTTCTTGGGGAACTCCTTCTCGACCTCGGGCGGGGTGAACATGTCGTGCTCGGCGGCGGCGTACGCCTCCAGCGCAGCCTTCACCCCCGCGCCATAGGCCGGATCGGCCTTGGTGCAGTTGGCCACGTGACGCTCCTTGATGAAGTCCGGGGCGTCGTCCATGGCGCGTGCGGTGTTGTCGAACAGACGCTGCTTCTGCTCATCGTTCATCGACCGGAAGAACGCGCCCGGCTGGCTGAAGTAGTCGTCGTCGTTCTCCCGGAAGTTCCAGAAATCCGCGTCGCCACGGATCCGCAGCGGTGGCTCGCGGAACTCCGGCTGCTCCTGCCACTGGCCGTAGCTGTTGGGCTCATAGTGGGGCAGGCTGCCGTAGTTGCCGTCCACCCGGCCGGTGCCGTCGCGGTGATTGCTGTTGACCGGGCAGCGCGCCGAGTTGACCGGGATCTGGTGGAAGTTCGTGCCCAGGCGATAGCGCTGTGCGTCCGCATAGTTGAACAGCCGCGACTGGAGCATCCGGTCCGGGGAAGCGCCGATGCCGGGCACCAGGTTGCTCGGCGCGAACGCGACCTGCTCGACCTCGGCGAAGAAGTTCTCCGGGTTCCGGTTGAGCTCGAACTCACCGATCTCGTGCAGCGGATAGTCGCTCTTGGGCCAGACCTTGGTCAGGTCGAACGGATGGATGCGATAGGTCTCCGCTTCCATCTCGGGCATGATCTGCGCGTACATCTTCCACTTCGGGAACTCGCCGCGCTCGATCGCCTCCGACAGGTCCCGGCCGTGGCTCTCGCGATCCTTGCCGACGAGCACCTCGGCCTGCGCATCCGTCAGATCCTCGATGCCCTGTTGGGTGATGAAGTGGAGCTTCATCCAATACCGCTCACCGGCCTCGTTCCAGAAGCTGTAGGTGTGCGAGCTGAACCCGTTCATGTGCCGGAACGAGCGCGGGATGCCACGGTCGCTCATGATGATCGACACCTGGAGCAGTGACTCGGGCAGCAGCGACCACCAGTCGAAGTTGTACGTTGGGCTGCGCAGATTCGTGCGCGGCTCGCGCTTCACGGCCTTGTTGAGGTCGGGGAACTTCTTGGAGTCGCGGATGAAGAAGACCGGCGTGTTGTTGCCGACCATGTCCCAGTTGCCTTCTTCGGTATAGAACTTCAGCGCGAACCCGCGAATGTCCCGCTCGGCGTCGGCCGCGCCGCGCTCACCGGCGACCGTGGTGAACCGCGCGAACATCTCGGTCTGCTTGCCGACCTCGCTGAAGATCTTGGCCCGCGTGTACTTGGTGATGTCGTGGGTGACGGTGAAGGTCCCGTACGCCCCCCAGCCCTTCGCGTGCATCCGGCGTTCGGGGATGACCTCACGAACGAAGTTGCCCAGCTTCTCGTGCAGCCAGACGTCCTGGGAGAGCAGTGGCCCGCGCGGACCCGCGGTGAGGCTGTTCTGGTTGTCCGGCACCGGGGCACCGGCATTCGTGGTCATGTGCGTCACGGGGCACGTGCCGTGATTCTCGTCGGGCGTCGTGGTCAGCTTGCGCTGCAACGCGGCGGCTTCACTGGGTGTCGGTGCCTGCTGATAATCCTCTGGCTGGGTCATTGAAGACTCCCCATTTTCGAGATTGGTTGACATCGTTGGCAGTTCCGAGCCTATGAGGCAGCTCTCTTCCCGGACAATGACCCCCGGGACATTCGGATTGATCAACGCCATAGCCTTGGCCAATCGTGTGTTTCCCGGTCAGGGAATGATCACGACCTTGCCGGTCGCGTGCCCGGATTCGACGTACGCCAACGCCTCCCGTGCGGCCGCCAGTGGATAGGTCGCCGAGATCCGCGGCGTGATCGCCCCGTATCCGATGACCTCCGTGATCCTCCGCAGCGACTCCGGATCGTTGGGCCGACCGGACCCGCCCAGCTCCTCGGCCGTCTCCGGATCCGGTGCCGAGAAGATGTGGTCGGGTGACTTCGCCAGCGGGGCGACCGCGCGAAGCGCCTCGCCGCCGACGAGATCGACGATCAGATCCACGCCGTCGGGGGCCAGTTCCCTGACGGTTTCCGCGACGCCGACGCCCGAGCGTACGAACTCCGCACCCAGCGACTCGATCAACTCCCGCTTCCGCTCGGAGGCGACCCCGATCACTCTGAATTGGTGCACCCGGCCGATCTCGGTCGCCAGCGAGCCGACCCCACCACCGGCACCGAGGACCAGCACCGTGGCGCCGGGTTCGAGGTCGATGGCGTGGGTGAGGTCGTATGCCGTCGTCCCCGCCACTGCGATCGTCGCGGCGATCTCGAACGAGAGCTCCGCCGGCTTCGTGACCGCATCGGAAGCCCGCAACAGGGCGTGGTCCGCGAAGCCGCCCTGGCCGGGGGCGACCGGCCCGAGGACCTCGTCGTCGACCCGGAACTCCTCGACATCGGTCCCGATCGCAGCCACGACCCCGGCGACCTCACGACCCATCGGAGCCGGCAACGCGCGGTTCGGGCTGCGGCCGAGCTGGCCCTCGCGGATCTTCCAGTCCACCGGATTCACGCCGGCGGCCTTCACCTCGACGAGAATCTCGCCGCGTCCCGGTTGCGGGATCGGCCGATCGAGCAGGGCCTCGGTCTCCGGGCCGCCGTAGTCCTTGAACACATAAACACGTGACATTTCAGTTCCTCTGTTGTGGATTCATGCCTGACCCCCGCTTCGATCGTGCGGGGGTCAGGCTGGGGATCAGGCGCGCTGGGTGACGCGGGCGTCGGGCGTGGGTACGCCGGCCTCCGCGACCGCTGCTTCCTTCTTGTCCTTGCGGCGGCGCAGGAGCCGCATCGCGTTGACGATCACGACGAGCACCGACGCCTCATGGACCAGCATGCCGATGGCCATCGTGACACCGCCGAACAGAACGCCGGCCAGCAGGGCGGCGACCGTCACGAGCGCGACCGTGATGTTCTGCCGCATGTTGTTGACCGTGCGGCGGGCGAGCGACACCGCCTCGGGCAGCTTCAGGAGATTGTCCTTCATGAGCGCGATGTCCGCGGTCTCGATCGCCACGCCGGTGCCGGCGGCACCCATCGCGACGCCGATGTCCGCCGTCGCCAGGGCCGGGGCGTCGTTCACGCCGTCGCCGACCATGGCGACCGTGTATCCCTGCCGCCGCAACTCCGCCACCGCTTCGAGCTTGTCCTCGGGCAGCAGGCCGGCGCGGACCTCATCCACACCGACCTGGGCGGCCACCGCGCGCGCGACCGGCTCGATGTCACCGGTCAGCATGACGACTTTCTCGACCCCGGCCGCGTGGAGGCGCCGGACCATCTCGGCGGCGTCGTGACGGATCCGGTCGGCGACCGCGACGACCCCGATGACGTGTCCGTCGCGGGCGACGACCATGGGAGT
>DUOB01000019.1 GCA_012839035.1 Propionibacterium sp. | reverse complement strand
TTGCGGTGACGCCGACGCCGACGCCGGCTGTTGCGGTGACGCCGACGCCGACTGCTGTGGTGACGCCGACGCCGACTGCGACGCCGACGCCGGTCGTGACGCCGACGCCGACTGCTGTGGTGACGCCGACACCGACCGTGACGCCGACG
This sequence comes from Propionibacterium sp., assembly GCA_012839035.1. GTDB lineage: Bacteria > Actinomycetota > Actinomycetes > Propionibacteriales > Propionibacteriaceae > Enemella. The sequence continues at coordinate 10,164 of DUOB01000019.1, read as the reverse complement.
CCGACTGCGACGCCGACCGTGACACCGACACCGACACCGACGCCGACTGTGGCGGTGACGCCCACGCCGGCCGGCAATGTGCTGGCCGTTGCTTCAGCTGATGGCACAGCGGACGTGACGTGGAAGTCTGATCTGGACTCCCGGAGCGGGTGGGAGTTCTGGCGCGATGGTGTGGATTCGCACGGAGAGGGCGAATGGACGGGAGTGGTCCGGAGCCCCGGGCTGCGTACGTTCCAGTTCACCCGATTGATCCCGGGCCACACCTACAACTTCCGGGTGACCCGCCTGGATGACGGTCAGACGTGGACGGGCAAGGCGACCCAGGCCAGCTCCGACGAGGCGCAAGCCCGCCCAACCCCGACCGCTGCCCCCGGTCTGACGCCGACGCCGACGGCTACGCCTGCACCGACTGCTACGCCGACTGCGACTGCTACGCCGACGCCGACGCCGACGCCGACGCCGACTGATTCGGCTGAAGTGAAGGAGCCCAGCGGCAGCTCTCTCATCTCGTCGGACATCAACTCCATGCCGGTGGGCAAGGTCAACAAGCAGACCTGGACGGCGGAATTCCCCGAGACCAAGGGCTTTCCCCGTTCGGAGCAGTCGCTTCGTGACACGTCCGTTGTGAGTGACCCGTCGTTCGGGAAGGCCGTGCGCGTCACCCTCCCGGCTGGCCGTTGGTCCGGTGACGGCAAGGGAGATCATGGCGTGATCAACTTCCCGCAGCTGGATCAGGGAGTGAACGAAGCCACCTTGGACTACTACGTCCGGTTCGATCCCAATTTCGACTTTTCGTGGGGTGGAAAGCTCCCGGGGTTGATGGGTGTGGCTCCTGGCGTCAATCCGCTCGTGCCGCACATGGGCAGCCACACCACCAAGGGCTGGTCCGCGCGACGGATGTGGGTGACCAACTCGTCCTACAAGTCTGTCCCCCAGCAGATGGACCACAACATGCTCACCTACTTCTATTGGCCTGGTCGCAAGACGACCATCGCCGAGAATGCGTGGTGGCAGGACGGCAGTGGTTCACGGGTGCAGCTGCAGCGAGGTCAGTGGTACCACGTCCGACAGCACGTGAAGCTCAACACCCCGGGCAAGTCGGACGGTGTTCTGCGCGAATGGGTGAACGGGCAGCTTGTGCTCAATCGCACGAATGCGCAGTTCCGTGTGGATCCGTCGGTGCAGGTGACTCACGTGTCCTGGAACGTGTTCCGGGGTGGCAACTCGGCCGGTTGGCGAGGTGCTCGTGATTCCTGGGTCGATTTCGCCAATGTCTCGGTGAAGGCGGGCCCGCCTGCCTGAGTCGATTCGAGAAGTACGCTGCTAGAAGGAACGGCCCCGGTTTCCCGGGGCCGTTCCGGCGTTTTTTCCGAGGTGTGCGCCACAATCAGGTCTATGAGCGCGCTGCTCGAGGTGTTGGCTCTCCATCCCGCCGACGCCCAGCGAGCCGAGGAGGGCGGGGCTGACCGCATCCAGCTGATCGGCTCGCTCACTGATGCCGGGATGTCCCCGGAACCTGCTCTGGTTGAGAAGGTCCGGGATGCCGTCTCGATTCCGATCCGGGTGCTGCTCCGGCTCCGCGACGGGTTCGGCACCGACGGGGGTGAGGTCACCCGCCTTCGCGGTCTTGCCGCGACCTATGTCGCCGCGGGCGCGGACGGCATGGCCATGGGGTTCCTCAATGGTCATGGCGACATCGACGCCGAAGTGCTGAATGCGATCCTCAGTGAGGGGGATTGGCCGTGGACGTGCCATCGGGCCGTTGATCACGTCCTCGACAGTGACCGGGCCTGGCGTACGCTCCGCAGCCTGCCTCGCCTCGACCAAGTCCTCACCGCAGGATCGGCCCGCGATCTCGAGCACGGTCTCGATGATCTGATCGCCCGGGCCCGGGCGGACGCCGCGACTGCCGCGCTGATCCAGGCGGGCGGTGATCTGCAACCGGAGCACGTGCCCTGGCTGGTGCGGGCCGGCGTACGGTCCTTCCACATCGCCTCCGTTGCCCGCCCGCTCGGGTCGTGGAAGGCCTACGTGGATGCCGGCCTCGTCCACACGTGGCGGACGCTGATCGACGCGGAGTGCCGCCACCGCCCGGCGGCTCCCTAACTGCGCGCTTCAGTGAGGCCTGGCCCCAGCGCTGCGAGAGCCGTTCGGATCCGCGGCTGGTCATGGGCGCCCGCCCGCACGGCGGCGCGCAGGTGACGCGTCGGGCGCGGATCGCCGCGGAGGGGGACGCGAACGATGTCATAGACGGTCGGCAGGTTGGCGAGTTGAGGCACCAACGCCACCCCGAGCCCGGCATGCACGAGCGCGGCGCCCGTGTCCCACTCCACTGATTCGTGGGCCACGACCGGGTTGAAACCCGCCGCCAGACAGGCGCTCGTCACGAGCCGCCGATAGGGCCGACCGGGACGGTCCATGATCCAGGGATCATCAGCGGCTTCGCTCAGTCGGACCGAGGTGCGCTGCGCGAACCGGTGACCGACGGGCACGAGCAGATCGAGCGGGTCATCGCCCAGCGACTGCTGGGTGAAGCGGGGGTCGTTGATGGGGGGTGTCTCCTCGGTCGCGACCACCACCGCGACATCTGCGCGTTCGGCAAGCAGCAGATCGAAACACTCCACGGGATCGGCCTCCACGATCCGCACCGTCGTGCCCGGGTGTTCGGCCACAACCTCGGCCGCGGCCCGCGGCAGCAAGGATGCTGCCGCAGTGGAGAAACCGCACAGGGCCAGTGATCCCGCGCGGGGACCGGCCACGGAACGCACGCGTGCCAGGGTCTCCTCCCAGAGCGCCGCGACTTCGTGGGCGTGCTCAAGCAGGACGAGTGCGGCTTCGGTGAGTCGGATGCCGCGGCCCTGTCGCTCCACCAGCGCGATCCCCACCTCGTCGCCGAGGGAGCGCAGCAGGGCCGAGACCGCTGACGGCGTGTAGTGCGTGGCTTCCGCGGCAGCCGTCACCGTCCCGTGGTGGGCCACCAGCCGCAGGGTCTGCAGACGCGGATCGAGCATGCAAAAGCATTGCATGATTAGGGACGGAATTGTGAGATGGACGGACAGGGAAAGCCCGCTGACACTTGTGTGATGGAGACCACATCGGTGCCGTCGGGTATCGCAGCGCCGCGGCGGACAGACCCGCTGCTCGAGCCGTTCCAGCTCGGGCACATCCGGCTGCGCAATCGAGTGGTGAGCACGTCGCACGAGCCGGCGTACACCGAGGACGGCATGCCCAAGGAACGCTATCGGCGCTATCACGTCGAGAAGGCCCGGGGTGGCGTCGGCATGACGATGATCGGCGGTTCGGCGGTCGTCGCTCCGGACAGTCCACCGGCGTTCGGCAACATCCTGGCGTACAAGGACGAGGTCGTCGGCTGGCTCCGTGCCCTCGCCGACGAGGTCCACGCCGAGGGCGCGGCGGTGATGATCCAGCTCACCCACCTCGGGCGACGGTCGAGCAACTTCACCGACGACTGGCTCCCGCTCGTCTATCCGAGCCTGCACCGCGAGTCCGCGCATCGCTCGTTCCCCAAGATCGCTGAGGAGTGGGACATCGATCGGATCGTGGGGCAATATGTGGCCGCCGCCGAACGCTGTCACGCCGCGGGGCTCGACGGGGTCGAGTTCGAGGCGTACGGGCACCTCTTCGACGGCTTCCTCTCCCCGGCCACCAACCAGCGGGACGACGATTATGGCGGGGATGCGGAGCGGCGGCGGAATTTCGGTCTTCGAGTCGTACGCGAGGTCCGCGCCGCGGTCGGCCCCGATTTCGTGCTCGGCCTGCGCATGTGCATGGACGAGTGCCTGGCGGGCGGGATGGGCCCCGACGAAGCGGTCGCGGCCGTGCACGAGTTCACCGCCGCCGGCATCGACGTCCTGTCGGTGATCCGCGGCACGATCGACAATGATGCGGCGTGCACGAAGGTGGTGCCGTCTATGGGTACGCCGTCCGCACCGCACCTCGAGTTCGCCGGGGAGATCCGTTCCCGGATCGATATCCCGGTCATGCACGCTGCGCGGCTGTCCGACGTCGCGACCGCCCGCTATGCGCTGACGGCCGGTCTGCTCGACCTCGTCGGACTCACCCGGCCCCAGATCGCCGACCCGCATTTCGTCAACAAGGTCGCCCGCGGTGAGGCCGACCGGATCAGGCCGTGCGTGGGTGCCAACTATTGCCTCGATGCGATCTACGACTCCGGCGATGCCAAGTGCATCCACAACCCCGCGACGGGGCGGGAGCTGTTGCTGCCCCAGATCGTCGAACGCAACGAGCGGGGGGTCCGCCGGGCAGTGATCATCGGTGCGGGTGCAGCCGGTCTGGAGGCTGCGCGCGTCCTTGCAGAACGAGGCCACCATGTCACGGTGCTGGAGGCCGCCGAGACGCCCGGCGGACAGGTCCGACTCGCGTCCGCCGCCCCGCGCCGCCGGGACCTGATCGGGATCATCGGCTGGCGGGTGGCCGAGCTCGGTCACCTCGGGGTGGACCTGCGCTGCAACACGTACGCCGACGCCGACGACGTGCTCGCGCTCGATCCCGACCTGGTGATCGTCGCGACCGGCGGCCTGCCCAACACCGATGTGCTGCGGGAGGGCCAGAATCTCGCGCTGGACACCTGGGACGTGCTCTCCGGGACCAGCCGCCCGACGGGCGCCGTGCTGGTCTATGACGACAACGGCAACGAGGCCGCGCTCGGTGTCGCGGAGTTGCTCGCCACCCGTGGCTGCGCGGTGGAGCTCGTCACCCCCGAACGCATGCTCGGAGTCGGTATCGGCAGCATGAACTCGCCGGCGTACCTCACCGCCTTCGCCGACCACGACGTCCGCGTCACGCTCGCGACCCGGTTGCGAGCGGTTCGGCGCAATCCGGCAGGAGGACTGTGCGCGGAACTGGGGAGCGACTACACCGCGCGCACCTGGGAGCGACCGGTCAACGCGGTCGTCGTCGAGCACGGGACGCTGCCGAACGACGAGCTCGCTCACGCGCTCGTGCCCGGTTCGACCAACCTCGGCGAGGTCGATCAGACGGCTCTGCTGGACAACCAGCCCCAAACCGTTCGGACCAATCCCGACGGTCGTTATCAGCTGTTTCGTATCGGCGACGCCGTCTGCAGCCGCAACATCCACGCGGCCATCTATGACGCCCTTCGCCTGTGCCATGTGATGTGAGGAGGAGACGTGTTTGCGTCGCAACTGCGGGATCGGGTCGTCGGCAGGCCGCTGCCGGGACACTTCTATACCGACCCGGAGATCCATGAGATCGAACTGGACCTGATCTTCGGACGGCAGTGGTTCCTGGTGGCCACCGAGGCCGAACTGCCCGAGTCCGGCGACTATCTCACTGTGGACGTCGGCCGGCGTTCGGTCATCGTGATCCGGGACGACGATGATGAATTGCGCGCGTTCCACAACGTCTGTCGACACCGGGGTGCCCGGCTGCTCACCGACGCCCGCGGGTTCGTCGGCAACGTGGTGTGCTCCTATCACTCGTGGACCTATGCCCCCGATGGGCGGCTCCTGCACGCGCCGGACCTGCCGGTCGGTGAGGATCCTGCCTGTCTGGGACTGCGTCCGGTCGCGATCCGATGCGTGGCCGGCCTCGTCTATCTCTGCCTGGCCACCGACCCGCCGGGTGACATCGACAGCTTCGCCTCGCGGCTGTTGCCCTATTTGGCGCCCCACCGGCTCGCCGAGGCCAAGGTGGCTGCCCAAATCGATCTCGTCGACGAGGCGAACTGGAAGCTCGTGATGGAGAACAACCGCGAGTGCTATCACTGCGCGGGAGGCCACCCCGAGCTGTCGCGGTCGTTCTTCCCGACCTATGGCCTGCAGGAGGACGAGGTGCCCGAGCGGCTCCTGACCGACCATGAGCGATTCCTGCGCGCCGAAGCCGATCTCCACGAGCGCTCGACTGCGCTGGGCCTGCCGTTCGCCGTGATCGAGGACCTCGTCAAACCCAATCTCGGACACCGGATCGCCCGCGAGGCCCTGGACGGCGCGGGGGAGTCGTTCTCGATGGACGGCCGGGTGCTCGTGAAGCGCCCGCTCGCGGATCTCCGCGAGGCCCGGCTGGGTCGGCTGTCGTTGCACACCCAGCCGAACGTGTGGCTGCACGTCCTGAGCGATCACGCGGTCGTGTTCCACACCTTGCCGCTGGCTGTGGACCGGACACTCGTGCGGACGACGTGGCTGGTCCACGCGGACGCGGAGGAGGGCCGCGACTACGACCTGGAAGAGCTTACGCACGTGTGGAACCGGACCAATGTCCAGGACAGCCGCTTCGTCGCCATCACCCAGGCCGGAGTGACAGACCCTGCCTACATTCCCGGCCCGTACACCGTCAGCGAATACCAGGTCGACGACTTCCTGAGCTGGTATGCCGCACGAATGCTGGAAGGACTGGGCCATGGTGACTGACAACTCCACCGTGAGCACGTTGCAAGAGACCCCTGACACCGTGGAGGACGGCTCTGCATCCGCCGTTGGCGCAGAGCTCGAATTCCGGCGCAGCGGCGTCACCGTGCCCTGCCAGCCGGGAAGCACCGTCCTCGAAGCCGCCCTCGGGGCCGGGGTGGCGCTGCGGTCCTCGTGTCGACAGGGCCTGTGCGGCACCTGCAAGCTCACTCTGATCGAGGGGCAGGTCGACATGCGCCACCAGGGCGGCATCCGACAACGGGAGATCGACCGGGGCTTCTTCCTCCCGTGCTGTTCCCGGCCGGTGACCGATCTGGTGATTGATGCTTGAGTTTGCGCGGGGATACTCGCGGCATCGGTCAAAAGCCGCACCCAATGGAAGGTCCATCGACCTAGTTGTCATGGACCCCCGAAATGATGCGGTTTTTTACGCGGTCCTCCCTGCCTCTGTCCGTTCGGACGTGCGCAAGGTCCGCAGACCAACTGAACGGGCTCTAGGCTGGCCCGCGTGAGCGAACCCACCCGCACTCCGTTCTTCGTCCCCGACGATCCCGCCGACCGACGGAACAAGATCCGCGCCGCCGTGCGCATCATCGTCTTGGCGGGCGACGAGATTCTGCTGTTCGAGGACTCCGATCCGGGGTACGCCGACATTCGCTGGTGGGTCACCCCCGGTGGTGGGGTCGATCCGGGTGAGACCGAGGCTCAGGCCGCCGTGCGTGAGCTGGCGGAGGAGACGGGACTGGTGGTCGTCGAGGACCAACTGATCGGCCCGGTGTCCCGACGCATCGCAGTGCATGGCTATTCCGATGAGGTGCTCGAGCAGGCCGAGGCCTTCTACCTCGTGGACGTGCCCAAGTTCGACGTCGACATCAGTGGTCACACGGTCGACGAGCAGCTGACGCTGCAATCGAATCGCTGGTGGACGCTCGCAGAGCTCGCGGACACGACCGAATGGATCTGGCCGCACTATCTGCTCGAGCTCGTCGCGCTGGCTGACGAGCCGGAACGGTGGCCCGTTGACTACGGTCGAGAGACCGAGGAGTCGACGCGCGAGGTCTGAGCGCGGCGGCGGTTGTTGGCGTTCACGGACCGGGGATGTCCACCATCACGAGCGGGTTGATGCCCTCGTCGCTGACGACGAAGAACGTGCGCCCCGGCGGCACCTCGATCGACACCCAACCCGTGGCGGACTGACCGTTCTTGAGCTCCTGCGGCTGGATCGGGTCCTTGCCGGAGCCGATCGTGGACAGATATTCGTTCTTGTTCACGTCATAGGCCGCGAAGAAGTCCGGCTTGATGAACAGCGACCCCTCGCCGGAGTCATAACGGACTTCGACGTTGAGATATTGCCGGCCGAGGCTGGTAGGCAGATCGCCCTCCTGTGACCACTCGTGACGGACGGCCATGAATGACCCGGTGCCATAAAGCCCCTGGATCTGGACCCGCTGACCGATGCCAACGGTCTGCAGTGGCATGGGGGTGCCGGTGCGAGGAGCCAGCGTCGTCAATGGATCCGGCGGTGGATCGTGGCGTGCCGCGGGATCGCCCAGCTCGATCCGCACCCAGACGAACGCACCGGCGAGCAGTGCAAGCGCCAGGACCGCACCCAGGATCAACAGCGGCTTGGGAAAGGTCTGCGGGGGTGGGGGCGGGGGCTCTTCGGGGACAACCGTGCGATCGACGGGATAAGAGCGGTCACCCGGCAGCAGGTCTCTGTCAGGATCGGAGCTGGGCACCCAGCGATTCTAGCCCGGCTCGCTCAGTTCCTCCGCGTCCGCGATCCGATAGGCGTAACCCTGCTCCGCCAGGAACCGCTGCCGGTGCTGGGCAAAATCCGCGTCCACTGTGTCGCGGGCCACCACCGCATAGAAGCGTGCCGTCAATCCGTCCTTGGGGCGCAGCAGCCGGCCGAGCCGCTGGGCCTCCTCCTGGCGTGACCCGAACGCCCCGGACACCTGGATCGCCACTTGGGCGGTGGGGAGGTCCACGGAAAAGTTCGCGACCTTCGACACCACGAGCAGATCGATCTTCCCGGAGCGGAAGTCCGCATAGAGCTCCTCCCGGCGCTTCGTCGATGTCCCGCCCTTGATCACCGGCGCACCGAGCGTGTCGGCGATCTCGTCGAGCTGGTCGACGTACTGTCCGATCACCAACCGCGGCACGCCCTCGTGCCGGCGCACCAGGTCGAGCACGACCTTCGTCTTGGAATCGGCGGTCGCGGCGAGGCGATAACGGACGTCGTGATCGGCGAGCGCGTACGTCATCCGCTCATCCGCCGTCAGCGTCACCCGCACCTCGACGCAGTCCGCGGGCGCGATCCAGCCCTGCGCCTCGATGTCCTTCCACGGCGCGTCGAACCGCTTCGGGCCGATGAGGGAGAACACGTCGCCCTCGCGCCCGTCCTCGCGGACGAGGGTCGCGGTCAGCCCGAGCCGCCGACGGGCCTGCAGGTCAGCGGTCATCCGGAACACCGGCGCGGGCAGGAGGTGCACCTCGTCGTAGATCACGAGCCCCCAGTCGCGGGCGTCGAACAGTTCCAGGTGCGGGTGAATGCCGTCCCGTTTGGTGGTGACGACCTGATAGGTCGCGATCGTGACCGGCCGGATCTCCTTGCGTGCGCCGGAATATTCGCCGATCTCGTCGGGCGTGAGGGAGGTACGCCGCAGCAGCTCTTCCCGCCACTGCCGCGCCGACACCGTGTTGGTCACGAGGATCAGCGTGGTGGACTGTGCTCTGGCCATCGCGGCGGCGCCGACCACCGTCTTGCCCGCACCACAGGGGAGCACCACGACTCCCGAGCCGCCGTGCCAGAACGCCTCCGCGGCCTGCTCCTGATAGGGCCGCAGGTGCCACTCGGGACGGCCGTCGCGGGCCGTGGGGTCCAGCGCGATCGCGTGCGCCTCACCGTCCACATAGCCGGCCAGATCCTCGGCCGGCCAGCCGAGCTTGAGCAGGACCTGTTTGAGGTTCCCGCGCTCGGAAGGGTGCACCGCGACGGTCTCCTCGTCGATCCGTGCGCCGAGCAGGCCCCTGACTTTGTCCGAGCGCAGCACCTCCGTGAGGACGGGGACGTCCGTGGAGACCAGAACCAGTCCTTGGGTCGGGTGCTTCTCGATCCGCAGCCGGCCGTAGCGGTCCATCGTGTCCGCGACGTCGATGAGCAGCGAGGAGGGAACGGGATAGCGGGAATAGGTGATGAGGGTGTCCACCACGGTCTCGGCATCGTGACCCGAGGCCCGCGCGTTCCACAACCCCAGCGGGGTGAGGCGATAGGTGTGGACGTGCTCCGGAGCCCGCTCCAGCTCCGCGAACGGGGCGATCGCGATCCGGCACGCGTCCGCATCGGGATGACTGACCTCGAGCAGCAGCGTTCGATCGGACTGCACCACCAACGGACCCATGGGGCGCGAGTGTAGCTCCCACCAGACCTTGCGCCCGTCCGTTGCGGGTGCGAAGTCCCAGTCAGGATGCAGGGTGGCGTGCGGTCAGTGGACAGTCTTCAGCCGGTCAGCCGCACGGCGGTGATGCGGGCGAGTGGGAGGGAGTGCTGCGCACCCCCACTCGACAAGCGCACCGCCCCCGCCGAGATGGCGGTCGGCATGGCGGTCGTGCGGGCCGGCGTACCGTCCGCGGCGACGAACTCGATCTCCACCTCCAGCGACTCCCGCGCCGCACGGCCCAGCAGGTCGAGGGCGGCGTCGGTCCGCGAGCTGGCGCGATGCCGGTCGCGGCGGGCGATCAGGGTGGCGGCGAT
>DUOB01000018.1 GCA_012839035.1 Propionibacterium sp. | reverse complement strand
GGCCCGCTCCACACCTTGTGGAACGGGCCGCTGGAGGGCAGGAATCAGTAGCCGAACAATTCGGTCCACTTCCGAACATCGGCGTCCATGTGCTCGATGTCGGCGACGCTGGGTCGATAGACGTTGCCGGAATCCAGTGCGGGCATCTGTACATCCAGAACGGTCGGCGGTTCGACGGCGGGGTCAACCGAATAGTCGCCCAGGCTCACGAAGATCTCCTGGCCGCGCTTGGACATGTTGTAGTTCAGGAAGACCTTTGCGGCCTCGAGGTTCTTGGTCGTGCTGGTGATGCCGGTATAGACGTCGAAGGTCACCATGCCGTCCTCGGGCACCACGAACATGACCGGAGCCTGATCGTTGATGGCGGCGATCGCCACACCGGCGGGGGTGGCGGTGCCGACGGCGATCTCACCGCGGGCGATGGCGGTGAGCTCCGGCCCGACGCCCTCATAGATCGTGGGCTCGTGTGCGGCGTACTTGCCCATGTAGTCGGGGCCCATCTGTGACTCCCAGAACCGGTTGATCGCAGCGGTGCCACCGCCGCCACCACCCTGGGCAATGCCGATCCGGCCCTTCCACTTGGGGTCAGTCAGATCCGCCCACGACTTCGGTGCCTCTTCTGCGGTCACCAGGTTGGTGTTGTAGCCGAAGCTGTAGGCAGGGGCGAGGGTTCGGGTGAAGTCGCCGTCGTTGAGGGAGATCTCCGTGGCACCCTCGATGGGTGGGGTCTCGTACTTCTGCCACACACCGGCATCGGACCAGGAGTCGACGATCCGGAAGTCCGAGGTCCGAAGCACATCCGCAGCCAGCTGGCCCGCACCGACTTCGGACAGCACCCGCTCACTGAGCCGGTTGGGCTGCAGGCGGACAAGGCTGACCTCGATGCCGGTGTCAGCGGTGAACTGCTTGAGGAACTCCTTCTCGTTGGCCTCCGGGTAGCCGCTGTAGAGTTGCAGGCTCTGGCCCTTGGCGGTCTCGAAGAGCTCCGCCGGAGCGATCTCCTCGCCGTTGATCACCAGACCGTTGGCGGTCTCGATCTCCGCCTCACCGACGATGCCCGAACTGCCCTGCTCGCCGCCGCAGGCGGCCACCGCAACTGTCATGGCAAGGGTCAACGCGAGGCCGACCATGCGCTTGGTGGACTTCATGATTTTCTCCTTTTGACCGGCATTGCCGGTTCGTTGTGATGGGGATGAGTCAGAGTGTGTTGGTGGATGCCTCGACCGCGGCCTGGTGCTTCTTTTCCCGCGAACCAATGACCTGCGTCAGGATCGCCAGGACGGCGATCACGAGGATGTAGACGACGCTCGTGGCAGCGGCGACCGTGGTCTGGCCGTTCTCGAATGCGTCGAAGACCAGGATGGACAGGATGCGGGTCTCGGACGTGAAGAGGAACAGCGAGGCGCTGAGTTCCCGCATGGCCAGCATCAGCAGCAGCAGGATCGTCGACACGATCCCGACGCGCATCAGGGGAACGGTCACGTTGAGGATCGCCCGAATGCGCTTGGCTCCGAGCATGACGGCGGAGTCCTCCAGATCACTGTGCAACTGCAGCATCGAGGCGGAGATGCTGTTGAAGCCCTGGGGCAGCGTCACTGCGGTGATCGCGAAGATCAGGATGAACAACGTGCCATAGATCGGCAGCGGCAGGCTGAGCCAGAACCACAGGAGACCCATGCCGAGGACGATCGAGGGGATGGCCAAGGGCGCAGTTGCCAACTGCTGGATGAAGCCGCCGAGCCGGCTTGTCGTCCTGTATCGGACATAGGAGTTGCCGAAGGCGACCATGGTGCCGAGCAGGGCCGCACCGATCGAGACGATCAGACTGTTCATGAGCGACGTCTGGAAACCCTGGGTCTGCACGACCTCGGCTATACGGTTGAACGTCAGAGCGCCCGCCTCGAACAGCTGTGATGTCTTGTTGAGATAGGGCGATCGCTGCGTCGCGGCCAAGGTGAGAGCCGTGAGCGGCAGCACCATCGAGAGACCGAAATAGATCAACGCGAAGATGGTTGCCGGCCATCGCATGCCGCGCAGCGGGATTTGGCGAGGGCGGTTGCCCTTGCCGGTCAGCGTCGTGAACCGGCGGCGACCGACGATCCACTGTTGGATGGCGGTGACGACCACCAGTCCGGTCGTCAGCAGAACGGCAACGCCTGCGGCCTGATTGGCCTGCACGGGAGCGGAGCCCATCAGCCGATAGATATAGGTGGGCAACGTGTCGATATTCGCCGGGTTGCCAAGCACCGCGGCCACGGGGAAGTTCTCCATCGTGAGTGCGAAAACGAGAATGCCGGCACCCATCAGCGCGGGGAGCGACAGCGGAAGGGTCACGGTCCGGAACATCCGGAAAAGACCAGCGCCGTGCAGCGACGCGGCCTCCTCCAGATCAGCGTTCATCATCGCCAGGGAGCTGTGCAGCAGCATGAACACATAGGGCGCATAGAAGATGCCCAGGACGAAGATCATGCCCAGGAGGCTGTAGACGTTGATCGTCACGTTGATGCCGATGTCGCGCAGCAACACGTTCAGATAGCCCGATGACGGGGAGGCGAGGAGCGACCAGGCCAGTGCGCCGACGAGGGCTGGGATGAATGTGGGCGCAATTCCGATGAAGAAGATGAACCTGCGCCAGGGTGCATCGGTGCGGGCGCAGATGAACGACAGGGCGGCGCCGATCACGAGGGCGACTATCGATGAACCGAGTCCGATGATCATCGAGTTGCGCAGTCCCGCCAGAGCGGCGGGAGTGCCCAGCCGAGCGAGGTTCTCCTAGGTGAAGGAGCCAACGCCGGGGCTTCCAGGTCGAGGAACTTCGGTGGTGAAGGCCGCCAGGAAGACGAGAACCATCGGTCCGACGACGAGCACCGCGAGCAGCGCAACAAGGGGGAGAGCGCTGCCTTCCCGCCGCAGAGCACTGCGCAGGGCAACTGTGGTTTTGGATGCCATCGGTCAGGCCGCCTTCTCGGTCGTTGCGTCGTCCGCGCTCAGATCCTTGGGCAGCACTTGGGCGGCTTCGGGGCTGATGTACGCGTGCACGGTGTCCCCGATCTCGTAGTGCTTGGATCCGCGGGCGGGGACATAGACGTCGAGCTCGTTGTGGTCCGTCAGCTCGACCGCATAGCGGATGCTCGAGCCCTGGAAGCTGCTGACGCGGACCGTGCCTTCCCAGGTGTTGTGGTCGTGCACGGGTTCGCTGGACAGGGTGATGTCCTCAGCTCGGATGCAGAGTTGTTGCGGGCCCGCCGCCAGGAGCCGTTGATCGGAGGTCTGGACCACTGAGGTTGTGCCCTCGACATGAGCCGCGATCCCGGCCGAGGTCTGCTCCGCCGTGCAGTCGAAGACATTGGAGACCCCCAGGAAGTGCGCGATCGTGGCGGTGCGGGGGAAGGCATAGATCTCCGTGGGGCTGCCGATCTGCACGATCCGGCCGCCCTGCATGAGTGCAATTCGATCGGCGAGCGCCAGCGCTTCCGACTGGTCGTGGGTGACATAGACCGTCGTCAGGCCCTTTTCCAACTGAATCTCGCGCAACTCCACGCGCAGCCGGTCACGAAGTCGGGCGTCCAGATTGGACAGCGGCTCGTCGAGCATGAGCACCGAGGGGTGCATCACGAGGCTGCGGGCCAGGGCGACGCGTTGCATCTGACCTCCGGAGAGGAGGCTGGCCCCGCGGTTGGCGAATTCGGCCAAACCCACCAGCTCGAGGGCCTCGTGCACGCGCGTGCGGATCTGGTCCGACGGAACCTTCTGCACCTTCAAGGAATAGGCGACGTTCTGCATCACCGTCAGGTGGGGCCAGACCGCATAGGACTGGAACACCATTCCGACGTTCCGCTTGTTCGGCGGAACGTTGATGCCCCGCACATTGTCGAACATCGGAGTGTCCCCGATGGTGATGCGGCCCGACGTCGGGACCTCGAGGCCTGCGATGCAGCGCATCGTTGAGGTCTTGCCGCATCCCGACTTGCCGAGAAGGACGACGGATTCGCCATCGCCAATCGAAAGGCTGAGATCGTCGATTGCGTTGAACTTGCCGTAATGCAGCTTGAGGTTCTCGATGGTCACCTTCATGGTGCTCCTTGGGTTTGTTTAAGTCGGCAGGGCGATCCAGACGGGGCTGGGTGTTCAGATGGCGAGGGGGACGGATTGTGCGCACTCCTGCACGCGGCGGATCCAGCGAGTGACAGTGCTGGCCGAGGCCTCCCGGGGAGGATTGGCGAAGCGCAGCGCCAGGCGGGGCCCGGGGGTGGACTCCGGAATGGGGACAACGATGCCCTTGACGTCATAGCTCCTGCCTGCAGTGATGGCAGGCTCATAGCGATCGAAGTTGGCGATCAGCAGGCGCGTGATTTCGCGCTCACGATGCGGGGTCGTCGCTCCGTCAGCCAGTTCGTTGGCCAGTTGATAGATGAGTTCGTCGGTCTCGTCGCCGAGAAGTGACAACGAGAATCCGTTTGCCTGGACTTTCGCGACCTGTTCGCGGGCCAGATCGGCAATGTCCTCGGAACCGCGAGGAAGCCGAGAAATCCATGCCTCCAGGGTGGTGGCTCCATCGTCCTTGACGAAGACCGAGCCCAGCGGCGGCAACAGGGGCAGTTGCATCCCCACGCTGACGGCGGAGGGGGTGTGACTGCCGCGGGCCAACGCCACGAAGGTGATCCAGTCCCTGGTCTCAGCGATGATGGACACGTCCGCGGCTTCGTCGCTGGCCAGTTGCTCGATCCGGGGCCGCAGAGCTTCCGCCACTCGGACAGAGGTGATGAGGGCGGATTCAACTGGTCGTCGCAACACCTGATCGTGGAGGTGCTTGGTGGCGAGTTCGAGGAAGCCGTGGCCGGAGTTGCCGGCTGGTGCACGGCGGCAGTGGGCGGCGGATCGGGCGTTGCGGCCGGCGATGCGGTCGCCGGGGCGGCCGGAGCCGTCGCGGGCGGTGCAGCGCGAGTTCTGGCGGTTGATTGCGACCGGTGTCACGACGGTCGAGGCGTCGGAGGCCGTGGGTGTGTCGTGGCCGGTCGGCGCGCGGTGGTTCCGTCACGCTGGCGGGATGCCACCGCTGAGCCTGGACGAACCCTCGGGCCGCTACCTGTCGTTCGCCGAACGGGAGGAGATCGCGATCCTGAGGGCACAGGACAAGGGCGTGCGCGAGATCGCCCGCGCGATCGGGCGGGATCCCGGCACGGTATCGCGCGAGCTGCGCCGCAACGCCGCCACCAGGGGCGGGAAGCCCGACTACCGGGCCCTGGTAGCGCAGTGGAAGGCGCAACAGGCTGCGAAGCGCCCCAAGACCGCCAAGCTCGTGACCAACGACAGGTTGCGCGAGTACGTGCAAGAACGTCTCTCGGGCAACGTCCACCGGCCCGACGGCACGGTCGTTGGGCCCGAGCCGCCTGCGTGGAAGGGCTTGAACAAGCCGCACCGGCAGGATCGGCGGTGGGCGACTGCATGGAGCCCTGAGCAGATCTCCCACCGATTGAGGATCGACTTCCCCAATGATGAGTCCATGCGCATCAGCCATGAGGCGATCTATCAATCGCTGTTCATCCAGGGCCGTGGCGCGCTCAAGCGGGAGCTGGTCGCGTGCCTGCGGACCGGCCGGGCGCTGCGCCAGCCGCGGGAGCGGTCGCGGAACAAGCCGCAAGGACACGTGACTGCCGATGTCGTGCTCTCCGAGCGGCCCGCCGAGGCCGCCGACCGGGCCGTGCCCGGGCACTGGGAAGGTGATCTGATCATCGGCACCGGCCGGTCCGCGATCGGAACGCTCATCGAGCGGTCCAGCCGTTCCACGCTGCTGGTGCACCTGCCCCGGCTGGACGGCTGGGGCGAACAGCCGGTCGTGAAAAACGGACCCGCGCTCGGCGGTTACGGCGCAATCGCGATGAACGCCGCCCTGACCGCATCCATGACCCGCCTGCCCGAACAGCTACGCAAGACCCTCACCTGGGACCGCGGCAAGGAGCTCTCCGCACACGCCGAGTTCGCGCTCGAGACCGGCACGAAGGTCTTCTTCGCTGACCCACACTCACCGTGGCAACGGCCCACGAACGAGAACACCAACGGCCTGCTGCGACAGTACTTCCCCAAGGGCACCGACCTGTCCCGCTGGAGCGCCGATGACCTCGAAGCCGTCGCGCTCGCACTCAACAACCGACCCCGCAAGACCCTCGGCTGGAAAACCCCGGCCGAGGTCTTCGATGAACAGCTACGCTCCCTTCAACAAACCGGTGTTGCATCGACCGGTTGAACTCGCCGAGTTC
>DUOB01000017.1 GCA_012839035.1 Propionibacterium sp. | reverse complement strand
GGATCGCGAACGAGCCGATCCCGCCGGCCCCGCCGTGGACCAGGAAAGTCTCGCCCGCGGTCAAATGGGCGACCCGGGCGTTGGATTGCACGGTGGCTGCGACTTCGAGTACGCCGGCAGCGGTCACCAGATCGACACCCGGGGGTGGTGGGAGCACTTGGGCCGCGGATACTGCCACGAACTCCGCATAGCCTCCGCCCGCGAGCAGAGCAATGCACGGATCGCCGACCTGCCAACCGGTCACGCCATCGGCGATCGCCGCGATGTGGCCGGACACCTCGAGCCCGATGATGTCGGAGGCGCCGGCTGGTGGGGGATAGAAGCCTCGGCGTTGCATCACATCGGCACGATTGATGCCCGCGGCGGTCACCCTGATGAGAACGTCGCCCGGATCGAGAGACGGAGTCGGGGCATCGCGGAGAGCGAGCACTTCGGGGCCGCCGTCACCGGAAGCGAGGACGGCGCGCATGGTCGTCGGGAGGTCATCGCTCATGTCGCGAGCCTATGCGGCTAGCATGATGAGTTGTGGGGGGACCCCGGCAATGGCCGAGGGCCCCGCTGGCGAGATCGCATAGTGGACTAGTGCAGCCGCCTTGAAAGCGGCCGAGCGGGCGACCGTTCCGTGGGTTCGAATCCCACTCTCGCCGCTGTTTCGTGGTGCTTCACAGGCGACAATGCGCCGCAGCCACACACAGGAGGATGGATGACCGAGGGCGGTATCGAGCGAACAGGGAATCCTGCCGAGGTGAGTCGCCATGTGCTGCGTCCCGCGCCGCCCATCCGCGCACTCGGCGTCGCCGCGGTCGGCAGTGTGCTGGGAGCGGTCCTCATTGTGCTCTCGGCGGCCAACGGCTGGTCCGGCTTCGTGACCGGGATCGGCGTGATCATCCTGATCCTGGGGCTGCTGCTGCTCGCCCTCGCGATCTGGACTGCCTTCAAGATGCGGGTGCAGGTCGAGTTGACACCGACGGGCTATACCTTCCGGACCCCGGCGGGGATCCGGGTGGGGGTGTGGGCCGAAACCCAGAAGGTCACGACGTCGGAAACCGGGCGGCGGCTCAGTCTGCACAACAAGGATGAGTCGGTGCAGGATGTGATCTCTCCGGTGGGCGCGGAGGACGCGGCCATGCGGCGCTTGGTGGCCGATCTGACGGAGCGGCTCACGCGCTCCCGATCCTGAGCCTCACAGTTCCCAGGGTGGCACGGGTGGCTGAGCCGCAGCCAACTCGGGTTTGAACGCACAGGAATCCGACAGATCCTCGGCGGGCAGGAGCGGTGCCATCGGCGTTGCTTCCGGAGCGGGGGCAGTTGGGTCCTCGCCGCCATTCGGCTCCTCCCCGGGTTCCGGGTCGCCCGGCGGTGGAGGTTGAGCCGTGGGGGAATGGCTGGGCGGAGTAATCGCGCTGTGCACCCGGGCACGGATCCTGTCGAAGTCCGGGTTGCTCGAGTTGAAGCCGTCCTCACCGTTGCGCAGCACGATGCTCGTGCTCTCGGCGTCCTTGACGCGCAGCGACAGGTCAACGAAGGCAGGCAGGATCTCCTGCGGGATGTCGGTGCGGATGATGTCCTTGCCCTGGCGAGCGATGTCCTCATAGCGAGTCAGGACGTTGGCCGGGTTGGCCTGTTTGATGACCGCGTCGATCACGCATCGCTGTCGATCCATCCGATCGAAGTCGTCGGATCCATAGCGACCTCGTGCATACCACAATGCCTCGGCGCCGTTGAGATGTTGATTGGGTCCGGGGCGCAGTGCGGCCGTGGGCTGGATCCGTCGGCTGGTGTCTCCGCCGATGGCAACCCACGTGTTGATGTTCACCGTGATGCCGCCAAGGGCATCGATGAGCGTGTGGAAGCCTTCGAGCTCCACCAGCATGTAGTAGTCGACTTTGAGCCCAGTCGCCTCACCGACTGACAACTTCAGGGCGTCGGCGCCCAGATTGTCCGTCGGCCCCAAGACATCCGCGGGGACGTTGGCCGGGACGTATTGATACATGGACGTGAGCATGAATTCCAGGCTCTCGCCCCAGCCATTGGTGAAGCCGTTCGGATAGTACTCGTGGAGTGGTGAGCTCTCGGGGAAGGGCATGCGTGCCGTGTTCCGGGGCAACGAGATGAGGACGGTGTCGCCCGAACGGGTGTCGATGCTTGCCAGGATCACGGTGTCCGTACGCGTGCCCCAGCGGTCGGCTCCCGCATCCCCCCCAAGGAGCAGCACGTTGACCCGGGGCTTGTTCTTCCAAGGGTCGCGTTTGTCGAGGTCGGGGGCGGTGCCGGATCGGAGGTCCGCGCCATCTTTGAAGATGGTGTCGAGCAGGCGGGACTGGTCGAACGAATAGCGTGCGGCCACCGCCATTGGAGTCGTCACAGTGAGGACGAGCGCGCTCACGAGAATTGACCCGAGGACGCGTTCGGTCCTGCTTGTCTGGCGTGGGCGCAGGCGCAGATGTGTCACAACCACCAAGGCGGCCCAAGCCAGTGCGAGTGCAGGAATGAGTACGACGAGAACCTTGAGGAGCAGGCTGTTGACGCCCAAGCCGATCAACGAGGTGGGGGCGATGATCACACCGAGCACCAACCCGACCAACAGGAGACAGAAGATCCCGAGGGCGATGAAACCCGGCTTGCGCAACCCGGAACGGAGGAGGCCGGCTCCGGGCACATAAGTGCCGAGCACCGTCCAAAAAGTCGCGCTGCCGAAGTTTGTGCGGCCGATAGCAGCGCGCTTGGGCCTGTGCGAGCTGGTGTGTGATCCGCGGGCGGAGGACATCAGCGGAAAAGCTCCATGAGCCGCCGGCCGCTTTCACGCTCGCCGGAGGAGCAGCGGGGTGACCTGATCATCGAGCACTTCCTCACTTGTAGCGGACTCTTGGGCAAAGGCCCTGCGTAAATGCTACTCGACACGCCGATAAGCGCAGAAACTTGTGCTGCGCAAGGCCTTGCCTCGAAAAGAGCCAAGACCACACATGACGAGCTGACAGTGTTATGGGTTTGTCGTTCGTGCGGGAGGTCCACTAAGCTGTCTCAGCGTTGATGGAGGCGTCGCCTAGTCAGGTCTATGGCGCCCGCCTGCTAAGCGGGTTTGGGGCTTAACCCCCATCGCGGGTTCAAATCCCGCCGCCTCCGCCACAGATGAGGGCAGACGGACGGAATGTCCGCCTGCCCTCTCTTTTATTTCAGCGTGCCCGTCGCGGATGGCCCGGTTCGGCAGCCCGGGCCCTGCTGTCCTGACCCAAGTCTGCGGCGGTGACGGGTCGAGGAATCGTTCTTCCCGATCCCGGGACCTCGCTCGAGGGGGAAGGGGGGCTCGCCGACCCGGACCCGTTCGAGGCCACGTGCTGTGCCTCGGTCCAAGGCGACGGTGCGGGGCCTGCGGCAGGATCGGAGGTTGCTGGTGGTTCGGTCGGGGCTGGGGCTGTCTTGATGACAGGAACGACGACCTCCCCCGTGGTCTTGGCGTCGGACTTGTAGTAGTAGTGCGACCCGTATCCACCGAATCCATAGCCATAGAGGACCGAGCCCATTTGTTTGGGATTGGCCATGTTGAGGACTGTGCCGAGAAGGCGACCCTTCACCCGATCGAGCACCTTGGTGCTCAGCTTGACCTGTTCCTTGAAGGTCTTGCCCACTCGTAGCACGAGCAGCGCGCCGTCAGTTGAAGCCGCCAGCAGACCCGCGTCGGTGACTGGCAGGAGCGGCGGTGCGTCAATGAGGACCATGTGGTCCTTGCCCAGGTCCTCCAGCACGGCTGCCATCCGCTTGGATCCCAACACTTCGCTGGGGTTGGGCGGGATGCGGCCTGCTGGCAGCAGCTTCAACAGCTGCTGGTCCGTCGGCAGGAGCGCATCCGCGAGTTCGACTTCGCCGGCGAGGACTTGAGTGAGGCCGACCTCGTCATCGGCTTTGAAGATCCGGGCCTGCATGGGGCGTCGGAGATCACCGTCCACCAGGACGGTGGGTTGACCGGATGCCGCGAGAACCCGCGCAAGATTTGAAGCGATGGTGGATTTTCCTTCGCCTGGGTTCGGGCTGGTGATGACGAACGTGCGGATCTGCCGATCGACGTCCACGTATCGCAGGTTCGTTCGCAGCTGCCGCAACGCCTCCGCCGCGATGCCGAGATCGAGCTCGTCGCGTTTCGATCCGGAAGCTCCTGTGTTCTTGCTCCGCTTGTCATCGATAGATCGTCCGATCGATGTGGCCTTGGGGATAACAGCAAGAGCTTGATTTCCGGTCAGTTCCTCGACATCCCGGACGTCCCGGACGCGATTGTCCACCCTCTGCCGGATGATGGCAATTGCGAAGCCGAGCACCAGGCCCGCCGCGGTTCCCAGCAACACGATGCGAAGGACCTGGGGGGCCACTGGCGACGTCGGCACCAGCGCGTTCTCCAGTGGGATGAGCCGAACGACGGGATCGCCCTCGCCGCCACCGGTTTCCAACTTCGCTGCCTGGTCGGCAGTTGCCTCCATGAAAGCGTCCGCGAGATCGCGCGCTTCCACAGCGTTGGGTGCCGATGCAGTGATCTTGAGCAGTGGGGCGCCTCGAACCACCGACCCTGATGCGCGGGACGCCAGCACCTCGGCCTCGACGTCGAGATTCAGATCGTCGACAACCTGCTGGGCAACGGGACGGCTCGTCACCAGGGTGATGTAAGTGGTTGCCCTCTGTGAGCCCAACGCGTCGCCCGAGAAGGCATCGCCGACGCTGGCAGCGTTGCCAGAGCCGATATAGCCCGTGGCAGTCGACTGATAGACCGTCGGCTGCAGCATGGCGAATCCGAAGCTGATGAGAGCCCCGAGCAGCATGCATGCCGCGATCATTTTCAGGTTGGCCCGAGTCAACCGCACGAAATCGTAGAGTGTCACGCTAGTCCCTTCAGTGGTAAAGCGTCTGCGCCATTCTGCCACTCAGAAGGCGTTTTCCGCCAAGTTGGGTCGGCAGGTGGCATGCCCGGTCGCAGCGTTTTCTGGAGTGGTCGCGTTGAGGAAGCTGAGAGAAGGCTGATTCAATTGTGGAAGTGGACCGATGGTTCGCCCTGAAGGGGGACCCGATTTAGGATGCCGCATATGAGCCTGCCCGCTGAGCCCTCGATCGCTGTGAGGGTGAGGTTTGCGCATGCCGTCGTTCAGCATCTCGCAGATCGCGAAGGGATCGACGTTCTCCATGTCAAGGGTCCCGCGCTGTCTCCTGAGGTTGTGGCGGTTCGCGGTGGCGGCACCGATGCTGATGTCTGGGCACGGGCAACCGATGTTGATCGTCTGGCCCAGAGCCTCTTGGAACATGGATGGACCCGAATCACGAGTTTCCAGACGGGATCCGTGTTCGAACATGCTGCGACATTTCACAATGGGACGTTCGGGTATGTGGACGTCCATCGATCCTTTCCCGGGCTGGAAGCCTCCGACGCCTTCGACCGGCTGTGGCGGCGTCGGGTCTCCCGAGAGATCGCCGGCGTCCCGTGCGCCTGTCTGGATCCAGTCGGAGAGGCGCTTGTTCTCGCCGTGCACGCGGCCCGTTCCAACGGCCGTCCACGGGATATGGATCTGGTGTGGCACAGTCAGCCCGGCGACGTGCGGCAGCGAATCCGGGAGTTGGCCAGCGAGCTTGATGCCGAAGTTGCATTGGCTGCAGCAATCGGGGAGTTGGACTGCTATCGGGACGACCCTGCGTACGACATCTGGCGGATCCAACTCCATCCCGAGTCCCGGCTCGAGTCGCTCCGTGTGCGGATGCGGAAGGCCCCTACTGTGCGTTCCAAGGCCCGCGTTCTCGCACGTCATCTGGTTCCGAATTTCCGATATGAGGAGCTTCGCGCAGGTCGCCATTTGGGGCGACGGGGCCGCTTGGAAGTTCTGGCTCGCCATTACCGCCGGCTGATCAGGCGGTTGGCTTCAGCGATTCTGAAGATGCGGAGTTTTTCGCGGTGAGTACCTACGTCTGGGCAAGGAGAGCCCTGGTGGAAGACGCGGGGGGATGGTATTTGGCGGCTCTGCCCGATGGGCCGATCATGGCGCTGTCAGCGAGTGCTGTCGATGTGGTTGCCAGTATTGAGGACGGAGACTCCGCTGAGCAGGTGGTCAGCAGAATTGCCAGTCTTTTCGAGGTGTCCGTGAATGACATCCGTGCGGATGTGCAGCGAGTGATCGATACGCTCGTCGCCAGCGGCGTGCTGGAGGAACTCCCGTGAATCCCGTCCTCGGCGTCCTCTTCGTCTGCACCGGCAATGTGTGCAGATCTCCGTACGCTGAGCGGCGCGCGGCGTCGCTCAGCAGACGCCACCGGTTCGCCAGTGCAGGCACCCACGCCCTGGCAGGCGCTCCGATGGATGCCCACATGGCCCACGAGGCCCGCGTGCGAGGTGCACATACGGACGGATTCTGGTCAAAACAGCTGACCCAGGATCTGGCCGATGCTGCTGACCTCATCCTGACCGCTGAAGCTCAGCAGCGCCGATGGATTCTCGCTGATTGGCCGCGGCTGAGCCGGCGCATTCTCACGGTGGGCCAGTTTGCTGCATTGCTCCCGGGCGAGCCGACTGGCTGGTCCCCTTGGGAGGTCGTCGCGGACGTCATCGAGCGGCGCGGCACATCATCGTCGGCTCTGGATGTCCCTGATCCCTATCGAAAGGGTCCCGAGGCTGCGCGAGCGTGTGCTGACTTGTTGGATGGTCACTTGACCCGAATATTTGCCCATCTGGGTTGAGAGACCCGAACTCTGGAGAAGAGTTCGGGGAGCCTCTGCGAACAGAGGCTCCCCGAGAATCGGCTATGGCTCAGGATCCGAGACCCTGCTTCAACTTTTCAAGCTCGGCCTTGATGGCATCCGGAACGTTGCCCAGCTTGTCGAACCACTCCTCAATGAGCGGGACCTCGTTCTTCCACTCCTCCGCGTCGAACTTGGTCGCTTCGTCGAGGGTTTCCGCGTCGATGTCGAGACCTTCGATGTTCAATGAGCCCTCAGCCGGAATCGCGCCGGCGGGGGTATCGATGGCTTCGGCCTTGCCTTCGAGCCGACGGACGATCCACTCGAGCACTCGGCTGTTCTCACCGAACCCGGGCCACAGGAACTTGCCCTGGGCCGACTTGCGGAACCAGTTCACGAAGAAGATCTTCGGAAGCTTGTCCTCCCCGCCCTTCTCGCCGATGTTGACCCAGTGCTGCAGATAGTCATTGGCGTTGTAGCCGATGAAGGGCAGCATGGCCATCGGGTCGCGGCGAACGACTCCGACCGCTCCAGTGGCGGCAGCGGTGGTCTCGGAAGAACAGGTCGCGCCCATGAAGGTGCCGTGGTTCCAGTCGCGGGACTGGGCGACCAGCGGGATCGTGGTGGCTCGGCGGCCGCCGAACAGGATCGCGTCGACCGGCACGCCCTTGGGGTTGTTGAACTCGTCGGAGAGGATCGGGCACTGAGCGATGGGCGTGGTGAAACGGCTGTTCGGGTGCGCGGCCTTCACCTCGGACTGCGGGGTCCACGGCTCTCCGTGCCAGTCGGTCAGCGAATCCGGTTCGAAGTCTGTCATCTCCTCCCACCAGACATCGCCATAAGGGGTGAGTGCGACGTTGGTGAAGATGGAGTTGCCGGCCTCGACCGTGCGCATCGCGTTCGGGTTGGTGTGATAGCCGGTGCCGGGTGCCACACCGAAGAAGCCATTCTCCGGGTTCACCGCATAAAGGCGTCCGTCCTCGCCCCAACGCATCCAGGCGATGTCGTCGCCGAGGGTCTTGACGGTCCAGCCGGGAATAGTGGGTTCCAGCATGGCCAGGTTGGTCTTGCCGCACGCGGACGGGAAGGCCGCGCAGACGACATAGGTCTGACCTTCGGGGGACGTCAGCTCGAGGATGAGCATGTGCTCGGCGAGCCAGCCTTCATCATTGGCCATGGCGGAGGCAATGCGCAGCGCGTAGCACTTCTTGCCCAGCAGGGCATTGCCGCCATAGCCGGAGCCGAACGACCAGATCTCGCGGGTCTCGGGGAAGTGTGAGATGTACTTGGTGGCGTTGCAGGGCCACGCAACGTCCTCTTCGCCCTCGGGGATCGGGTGACCCACTGAGTGGATGCATCGAACGAAGGGCTTGTCCTCGCCCATCGCCTTCAGCGCATCAGACCCCATGCGGGTCATGATCTTCATGGAGATCACGACGTATTCCGAATCGGTGAGCTCCACGCCGAACTTGGGATCGTCGGCATCGATCGGGCCCATGCAGAACGGCACGACGAACATCGTGCGGCCCTTCATGCAGCCGTCATAGAGCTCCGACATGGTCTGCTTCATTTCGGCCGGAGCGGCCCAGTTGTTCGTGGGCCCCGCGCCGGCCTCGGTCTCGGAACAGATATAGGTCTGATCCTCGACGCGGGCGACGTCGGAGGGGTCCGATCGGAAATAGAAGGAGTTGGGCTTCGCTTCTTCGTTGAGCCTGATGGCGACGCCTCGGTCGACCAAGTGGTCTGTCAGTTCCTTCCACTCGGCATCGGATCCGTCACACCAACGGATCGCGTCAGGCTTCGTGAGCTCTGCTACCTCTGCCACCCACGCCAACAGCTCAGCGTGGGTGGTAGGTGCATTGTGGCCAACGGTCGCAGTCACGTCCTTGTACTCCTGCAGGTAAGGGGATGTCCCGGTCGGGGGCACAACTGTACCGGACGCGCAAGAGGGGCGGACCCATTCGCTGGGAGTTGGGTGTGACGCTCATCACCCCCTTGCGTGAGGGCCCTCAGGTCCGCGGGGTGGAAATTTGGAGTCCGGTGGTGAATGCGCTAACGTTTCTCCTCGGCTCGTGAAAGCGTGCCGATCTGCGCTCGTAGCTTAACGGATAGAGCATCTGACTACGGATCAGAAGGTTGGGGGTTCGAATCCCTCCGAGCGCGCCACTCCCCCCATGGCGAATCTGCTCGGCGTTGGGCTGTCGCTAAGGTTTGGCACGGGTTGCCGAATCTAGGAGTCCTCTGTGAGCGCAGTCTTCCACTTCTTGGCGGACATGCCGTTGATCCATCTGTTTCTGGTTGTCGGTCTGGGTGCCGCCTTGGGGGCCATCCCCTTCGGCAAAGTCCGCCTCGGTGCGGCGATGGTGCTGTTCGCCGCCATCGGCGTTGCCGCCGCCGGTGCCTCGGTCGGCGCGGAGATCGAGGTGTCGCCCTTCGTCGGGGATCTGGGGCTGGCGCTCTTCGCGTTCGCCATCGGCATCACGTCGGGGCCCAACTTCTTCCATTCGTTGCGGACATCCTGGCCGGTCATGCTCGGCGTCGCCGCGATCCTCGTGGCTGCGGGTGTTGTCGCGGTGCCTGTCGGGCGACTGGTGGGTCTGGAGATCGACTCGATCGCCGGGGCGTACGCGGGAGCGCTCACCAACACGCCGGCGCTGGCCGCGGCAGGGGGTACGCCCGAGGCGACGGTGGCGTACTCGGTCACCTATATCTTCGGCGTTGTCGGAGTGCTACTCGCGGTCAACGCCGCTCTGAGTTATGGCAAGCGTGATGCGGACGTGCCACAGGAATTGATTGAGATGGCCGTTCGCATCGAGCGAACCGACAATCCTGTGGCCAGTGCCGTGACGAAGATGCATGAGGGGCGGGTTCGGTTCAACCGGATTCGCAGGACCGAGGACGGCCCGACGGAGATCCTGGATCCGGCGGAGGAACTGGAGCCGGGGGATGTCGTCACTGTGATCGGGCCTGCGGATGACGTGGCGCAAGTAGCACGCGAGCTCGGGCATCGGTCATCGCATCAGCTCTCCGCGGATCGTCGCAGCCTGGACTTCCGCCGGATGACGATTTCCAACCCGAAGGTGTCGGGACGCGAGATCCGCGAGCTGCACTTGGAGAAGCGCTTTGGTGCCAGCATCTCCCGCATTCGCCGTGGCGACATCGACATGGTCGCCATGCCGGACTCGGTATTGCAGCTCGGAGACCGCATTCGGGTGATCGTCCATCGCGATCAGATGAACGAGGTCACCCAGTACTTCGGGGACTCGACCCGCGGGCTCTCGGACATCAATCCCCTCGCCGGTGGGATCGGGCTCGCTCTGGGATTGATCATCGGGCATATCCCGCTGCCACTGCCGGGCGGCGGGGAGTTCGCGATCGGGGCAGCCGCGGGCACTTTGATCATGGGTCTGATCATGGGCCGGGTCGGCCGGATTGGTCGCGTCATCACCACCCTGCCCTACACGGCCGCGATGACGCTGACGGAGTTCGGGCTGCTTATTTTCCTGGCGTACGCCGGCACGAGAGCCGGGGGGCAGATCGCGCAGGCGTTCGCCTCAGGTGCGTGGTGGCGAATAGCAATTCTGGGCGTGGTGATCACACTGGTGACGAGCGGACTGGCGTACGTTGTGGGCCGGTGGCTTTTCCGTTCCGGCGGAACGCGACTCAGCGGGATGATTGCGGGCGTGCACACCCAGCCGGCTCTGCTGGCGTACGCGAACGGGCGAACGAACTTCGATCCGCGGATAGGGCTGGGGTATGCGCTTGCCTACCCGGCAGCGATGGTGACCAAGATCCTGGTGGCCACGGTGTTGTCTGCTCTCTGAGCGAGTGGCGCGAGTGGCGTGATGACGGTGGGTGGTCAACCGGCTATCGTGACTTACGTTACTGAGAGTAGTACAAGAATTTCCTGAACGCGGCTGAATGCTCTAGTTTGTTGCGTGGCACTGGCCGACAAGAAATGCTCAGCGGGGGAAAGATGGCAAATATTCCAGTTCACTGGAAACGACTGATGATGGTCGGGTGGGACCTGTTCTGCTGGATCTTGGCGTTCGTCGCCTTCGTGCTGATCCGTTATGACTTCCAGCTGAATGAGCAACAGTGGATGGCGGCGGTCGTCTTTGCCGGTGCCCTGATGCTCGCGCACGTTGCTGTTGGCTTCGTCACCCACCAATATCTGGGGCGTTCAAAGGTTGCCAGCTTTGCCGAGGTCACAGGACTCGGGCTGCTGGTCCTCGCTGTTTCCAGCGTCCTCGGTGTCACTTTTATGGCGTTCGTCCCTTCGTTCCCCCGCGCACTCGCCCTGGTGATGCCCGCGTTTGCGCTCGTCGGCATGGCAGCTGGCCGATTGGCCTTCCGTGTGATGTTCGGTGCAAGTCGTCGATCTGCCACCGAGCAGGACGCGACGCCTGTGATCGTGTATGGCGCAGGCGAGGCCGGGACCGAGGTTGCGCGGTTGGTGGCGTCTGCGCCTGAGTCGCGCTATCGGATCCTCGGATTCATCGACGATGATCGCCACAAGCGTTTCCGGCGTGTGCATGGCCACCGGATCCTCGGAACCGGCGCTGACCTGAAGGACGCGATTGTCGATACTGGGGCGGAGCAGGTCGTGCTCGCGATGGGCAGCCCCTCCCCGACCCTGATCCAGCGGATCTCCGACGACTGCACCGCTGTGGGCGCGAAGCTGGTCGTCGTGCCTCCGGTCCGGGAGCGGATTGGTGGTCGGGTCAACCTGAACGAGCTGCGGGAATTCAATGTCGTCGACCTTCTGGGGCGTCGTCAGATCCACACCGATCTGTCCGAAATCGCCAGCCTCGTCACCAACAAAGTGGTCCTGATCACTGGTGCCGGTGGGTCGATCGGTTCGGAGCTGAGCCGCCAGGTGCACCACCTCGGACCCAGCAAACTGTTCCTGCTCGACCGGGATGAGTCGGCCCTGCACTCGGTCCAGCTGTCCATCTATGGCAACGGTCTCCTGGACACCGATGAAACCGTCCTGTGTGATATCCGGGACTATCGGGCACTCGAGAGTGTTGTTGCGGACTGCAAGCCGGACCTCATCATCCATGCCGCCGCTCTGAAACACCTCCCCATGCTGGAGCGGTTCCCTGTCGAAGGTTGGAAGACCAACGTGCTGGGCACCCTGAACGTGCTGCGCTGTGCCTTCAACGCCGGCGTCCCACGGGTCGTGAACGTCTCGACGGACAAGGCCGCCGACGCCTCCAGTGTGCTCGGCCAGTCCAAGCGCTTGGCTGAGCGGCTGACCTCGTTCTATGCCCTCCGCCATGGCCTGAACTATGTGTCGGTCCGGTTCGGCAACGTGTTGGGGTCCCGCGGTTCCGTGATCCACTCCTTCAAGGCGCAGATCGAGCGGGGCGGGCCGGTCACGGTCACGCATCCTGAGGTGACCCGCTATTTCATGACGATTCCCGAGGCCTGTGAGCTCGTGCTTCAGGCTGCGGCGATCGGGAAGCCCGGCGATGTGCTGGTGCTCGACATGGGGCAGCCGGTGCGCATCGTCGATGTGGCCAAGCGACTCATCGAGGTTTCCGGACGGCACGACATCGAGATCCGCTATACCGGCCTCCGACCGGGGGAGAAGATGCATGAGGTTCTCTTCGGCGAGTCGGAGTCCGGTGTCGAGAGCGCGCATCCACTCATCAGCCAGGTGACCGTGCCCGTGATGAGTCCCGATGAAGTCGTTTTCGACGATGCCGACAGTGACCGCGTCGTCAGGGTTCTCGACAGCCAAGCGGTCATCCGAGGCGTGGATTCTGCTCGGGCGGCAGCACCGAGCGACGTCCCCGTGAATCGCTCGTCCGAATCGCTGCTGTCCAACGCCGCATCGCGAGGGTGACGGTGGGCTCCTTCGCGGCCTCCGAACACAGCGTCTAGGGAAGGTCGGGCATTGCTATATCCCATTGTGTCGATCTTGGGTGAAACGTGGGAGATCCCCGATGAAGCGTGGCGCGACCGATGGAACCGCTGTTTGGTGGAAGGCGGATCATCCGCGCGAAGGCTGGATCACGCTGTCGCGTCGACCGTGTCCAGGACCCTGTGTCGGGAGGGCTTCGGCTATGTCACGGACGAGACCGTCGCGGTTCGGGAGGACGGCAGCGTTATCCCGTTCGAGAAACCCATCGCGGTTGTTCCGGAGGGGGGCGGGCCCAAGATCGAACTCGGACCGGACGAGCTTGGCTTGACCCGGTGCCCGGGCGAGCTGTGGTTGCAGGGCTTGGTGGTCCTGGATCGCCATGAGGATCACGGTGAGCCCAGCATCGAGGCGATGGATCTCCCCGCAGCCATTGCTGCTGTCGTTCCACACGTCTCCGCGTTGCCGCAGTTGCCAGGAGCGTTGAATCGCTTGGCAGGAAGCATGGATGCCTGCGGCGGCACGTTCCGCATCCGCTATCGGGAGGCAGCTCAGATCGGCGACATGATCAATGAGGTGTTGGCGGCCGAACCGATCTGCTCGGACTATGACTGGCTCCCGCCGGACTCGGGCCAAGTGGAATCCACGGGTGCCCTGGTGCGCAGGGCTCCCTACCGGGACGCACTGAGAATCGACGGCCGAGTCATCGTTCTCCTGGATTCGACGTGTCTGCAGTTGCAGGGGATCGGGTCCCTCATCTGGCTTGCGGCTGCCCGACCGAGGGCGGTGTCGGAGCTGGTTGAGGAGATGGTGGCCCAGCTGGGCGACCATCCCGATGCCCCAGCGCTGGTCCAAGACGCCGTGGACGAATTGGCCGCGCAGGGGGCTCTTGCCACTTGACTCGGGTCAACCTCAACGGTCGGCGGAACGCGCTGTGCGTTGGCGTGAACACGCGGGTTCCGGACGCGTGGGACTCGCTAATCTGCCGACGTGCCTCGATCGACGCCAGTGTTCGCAGCCTAAGGAGCATCAGTGAAATTTTCCGTGGAAAACGCCAAGGTGGCCGTGATCGGTCTCGGTTATGTCGGCCTGCCGCTGGCCGTCGCATTCGGGCGGGTGCTGCCGGTCATCGGCTATGACATCGACGAGGAACGCGTACGCGAACTCGCCGAACAGGGCACCGACCGGACCCTGGAGGTTTCGGATGAGGATCTCGCCGCGGCGAAGCACCTCTCCTATACCGCCAACCCCGCGGACATGGTCGATGCGAACGTCTATGTGGTGACCGCGCCGACCCCGATCGACCCGCACAAGAATCCGGACCTCACTGCTGTTCTCTCCGCCACATCCGCGCTCGCCGAGACGCTCCGCTCCGGGGACGTCGTGATTTATGAGTCCACCGTCTATCCGGGCGTGACCGAGGACGAATGCGTCCCGGTGCTGGAGGAGATCAGCGGGCTCCGGTTCAACGAGGACTTCTTCGTCGGATACAGCCCGGAGCGCATCAACCCCGGCGACAAGGTGCACCGGCTTGAGACCATCGTCAAGGTGACCTCGGGCTCGACGCCGGAGTGTGCGCGCTTCGTCGACGACCTCTATCGGCTTGTCGTCACCGCAGGCACTCACCTGGCCCCGTCGATCAAGGTCGCCGAAGCGGCGAAGGTCATCGAGAACACCCAGCGCGACGTGAACATCGCGCTCATCAACGAACTGGCCGTGCTCTTCAACACGATGGACATCGACACCCAGGCGGTGCTGGAAGCGGCCGGCTCCAAGTGGAACTTCCTGAACTTCCGGCCCGGCCTGGTCGGCGGACACTGCATCGGTGTGGATCCCTATTACCTGACCTACAAGGCAGAGGAAGTGGGGCACCACCCGGAGGTCATTCTTGCCGGCCGGCGCATCAACGACTCGATGGGCACCTATGTCGCCAGCCAGTTGATCAAGAAGATGTCCCGGGGTGGCATCTCCGTTGCCGGCGCCAAGATCCTGCTCATGGGGCTTACCTTCAAGGAAAATACCCCGGACCTCCGGAACACCCGCGTGGTCGACATCGTGAGCGAGCTCGTCGATTATGGCGCGGACGTCGATGTTCACGACCCCTGGGCCGACGCCGCCGAGGCGGAACGGGAATACGGCATCACCCTGGTGGAGGATCCTGTGCCCGGTTCGTATGACGCGATGATCGTCGCCGTTGCCCATCGGGAGTTCGTCGAGATGGGTGCCGAGGGGATCCGCGCGTTCGGCAAGGCCAACTCCAACCTCCTCTATGACCTGAAGTACGTCGTCGCTGCCGATGAAGCCGACCTGCGGCTCTGACCTGCCGAGAAGGACGGACACATGCGCTTGTTGATCACCGGCGGTGCCGGATTCATCGGCTCCAACCTCGCCCTGCTGGCTCGCGCGGCCGGACACGATGTGGTGGTGCTCGACGACCTCAGCACTGGCTATCGGGACAACGTCCCCGCCGAGGTGGAGTTCGTTGAGGCCTCGTTGCTCGATGCGGATGCGCTGAACCAAGCCGTTTCCGGCGCGGACAGCATCATTCACCTGGCCGCGCTGGGTAGCGTACCCCGCAGCATCGCAGACCCCATGCGCAGCCACGACGTCAACGTCAACGGCACGCTTGGCGTGCTGGAGGCCGCCCGGGCCAACGATGTCTCCCACTTGGTGATGGCGTCATCGAGTTCTGTCTATGGCAAGAACCCGGCACTGCCCAAGCACGAGCGGGAATGGGTGCGCCCGATGAGCCCCTATGCCGTCACCAAGCTGACGGGGGAGCAATACGTTCTCGCCTATCAGGAAACGTTCGGCATCCAGTCATTGGCCTTCCGGTTCTTCAACGTCTATGGACCCCGTCAACGTCCCGGCCACGCCTATGCGGCCGTGATTCCCGTCTTCATGGACGCACTGCTCAAGGGGGAACCGCTTCCGGTCAACGGCACCGGCGAGCAGTCCCGGGACTTCACATTCGTCGACACCGTGTGCCGCGTGCTGCTCCGCGCAGCGGAGAACAAGACCTCGCACGACGAGCCGGTCAACCTGGCGTTCGGGACGAACACCTCGTTGCTGACTCTCATCGAGAAGCTGCGCGAATTGACCGGGATCGATCCGGCGGTCGAGCACCGGGAGCCCCGCCGCGGCGACGTGCCGCACTCCCAGGCCGACAACGCCTCGCTCCGGGCGCTGTTCCCCGACGTGGAACCGGTGGAGCTCACCGACGGATTGGCCAAGACCTGGGAGTGGCTGAGCGAGTGGCAGCGGGTTCAATAGGCACTCTCACCGAGTGACCCTGGCCCAGGAGGTCCGATCTTCATGCGCGTGGCGACAATATCCCTCCACACCTCCCCCTATACGGCTTTGGGCAGGGGGGATGGCGGCGGGATGAACGTCGTCGTTCGCGAGAATGCGGAATCCCTCGGGCAGCTCGGTCACCGGGTGGAACTGTTCACCCGTCGGGACGATCCGGAGACACCCGACATCCAGGAGATGTCGCCGGGCGTACGCCTGCACACCCTGGATGCCGGGCCGCCCAAGCCGCTGCCGAAGAGTCGGATTGACGACTACCTCGACCAGTTCACCCACGGCTTGCGGCGCCGGGCACATGAGCTCGCAGCGATGGACGAACAGCTCGAGTTGATCCATTCCCACCATTGGATGTCCGGTGTCGCGGCACTGCCGGTGGCGCGAGAATTCGGCGTACCCCACGTCCAGAGCTATCACTCGATCGCCGCGCTCCCCGGTCACCCGTTGTCGGAGGGTGAACCCCCGGAGTCCGAGCGTCGCGTGCCCGGTGAGGCCCATATCGCCCGTGAGTCCGACCTGATCATCGCGGTTTCCGAGGCGGAGGGGCGCACGGTCGTCGACCGCTGCGGGGCGGATCCCGCCCGGATCAGCGTGCTCCACCCCGGGGTGGACACGAACCTGTTCCGTCCGATCTCGCCGGGCGAGGATGCGTGGCGCTGCTGCGACATGGGCCGGCCGTTCCTGCTGTTCGCGGCCCGGCTACAGCCGCTGAAGGGACCGGATCTCGCGCTCGAGGCGCTGGCCCGGATCGATCCGCAGATTCGCCCCCACTTGGTCATCGCCGGTGAGGTGTCGGCCGATTTCGCGGACTACCACACGCAGATCGAGCGCCTCGCGCACGGATTGGGGGCGGCCGGCGATGTCGTCTATTCCGGTTCGCGGCCCCGGCACGAGTTCGCGGGGATGATGCGGGGCGCGCGGTTGGTGCTCGTCCCGTCCCACTCCGAGACGTTCGGTTTGGTGGCGCTGGAGGCGGCGGCGTCCGGCGTACCCGTCATCGCCTCGGCCGCCGGCGGCCTCGTCGAGTCCGTCCAGGACGGTCGGACCGGGATCATCATGCCGACCAGGGACCCCCAGGCCTGGGCGAATGCGATCGTGCGACTGCTACAGGACCGGCAGGAGCACGAGCGGCTCTCGTTCGGTGGGCTCGCGCGTGTCCAGGGCCAGGACTGGCTCACCGTGTCGGCGCGATTGGCCGATCTCTACGCCGCACAGCAGGGAGCGGCGGCGTGAGCGTGTTCGCAGACGCGGGACGCGTGTTGTTCGTCCACGCCCATCCCGATGACGAGACTCTCGCGACGGGTGCCCTGATCGCCTGGCTGGTGTCCGAAGGGGTCGAGTGTCGCGTCCTCACGGCCACCCGCGGCGAGCGGGGGGAGCTGGTTGCGGGCCGGTTCCCCGAGGCACCCACCGAGGAGTTCGCCGACTGGTTCGTCGCGCGGC
The DNA here is from genome assembly GCA_012839035.1 of Propionibacterium sp. GTDB lineage: Bacteria > Actinomycetota > Actinomycetes > Propionibacteriales > Propionibacteriaceae > Enemella. The sequence continues at coordinate 885 of DUOB01000017.1, read as the reverse complement.
GCGAGCGTGAGCTCGCCGGTGCGTTGCGGGAGCTGGGCGCTGGCGATCCGATGTTTCTGGGCCAGGCGCCTGCCCGCGCCCCCGGGTTGCCGCCGCGGCGTTATGCGGATTCGGGGATGAGATGGGTACGCGAGGGGCTTGCCGGACCCGCCGAGGACTCCGGGCCCGACTCCCTGACGGCCGCAGATCCCGCCGAGGCGATCGCCGATCTCGCTGCGGGGATCACCGCAGCAGCCCCGGACCTGGTGGTGACGTACGACGACGCGGGCGGCTACGGCCACCCGGACCACGTACGCGTACACGAACTGACCAAGGCCGCATGCGCGGAGGTCGGCGTACCAATGCTCGAAGTCCTCTCCGACGACCGGGCCGAGGGGGAGTGGCACGACCTGACCCCATGGCATCCGAAACTCGCTGCCGCGCTCGAACATCATCAGACACAGATCACCGTCGACGGACGGGACGTCATCCACTCCGGGGGCCAGCGCGAGGCGATGCAGTTGCGAACAGGGGTACGCGCGGCAGGGTGACCGTTACCAGGGTCATGGGTCACTCCTCGAAACAGTGGCGGACAGCACGGATCGCCGGCCGCATTCGTCAATAACGTCCATGGTGAGACTCAACCCCCAGGAGCAACACCATGATCGTCGCGGAGAACATCGGCCATGCCTATCAGGCGGGTGACCGGGAAGTACCCATCCTGCACGGCATCAGCCTGCAGGTCCGTCAGGGAGAGATGGTCGCCGTCATGGGCCCCTCCGGCTCCGGCAAATCGACCCTGCTCTATTGCCTCGCCGGGCTCGTGCGCCCCACGCAGGGGGCGGCGATCCTCAACGGCACGCGCCTGGCCACCCAATCCGACGCGCAGCTCGCGAAGATGCGGCG
>DUOB01000016.1 GCA_012839035.1 Propionibacterium sp. | reverse complement strand
CCCCGCCAGCCACATCCGTGGCTGGGACTCCATCGAACTGTGGGTCGGCAACGCGCGCGCGACCGCGGGCTTCCTCATGTCGGCGTTCGGGTTCCGTTCGACGGGGTACGCCGGCCCCGAGACCGGGCGCCGCGATTCCGTGAGCCACGTCCTGGAGCAGGGCGGGATCCGGCTCGTGGTCACCGGTGGACTGTCCGCCGACTCCCCCATCACGAAGCACGTGGCCCAGCACGGGGACGGCGTACATGACCTCGCGTGGCTGGTCGACGACGCCGCTGCGGCGCACGAACTGGCGATCGCGCGCGGCGCCCGCTCGATCCGCGAACCCTGGACCGAGACCGACGATCACGGGGTGCTGTCGCTGGCGACGGTGGCGACCTATGGCGACACCCAGCACACGTTCGTCGACCGCTCGGGCTATCACGGCCCGTCGCTCGCCCCGGGCTATTCGGACGTGGACGTGCTGCCGGTCCCGGTCGGACCCGAGGTGGGACTGACGCTGGTCGATCACGTCGTGGGCAACGTCGAACAGGGCCGGCTGGAGAGCTGGGTCGATTTCTATGAGCGGGTGATGGGCTTCCGGCAGCTCACGCACTTCGACGACGACCAGATCTCAACGGAGTTCTCGGCCCTCATGTCGACGGTGGTCACGGACGGTGATGCCATCGTCATGCCGATCAACGAGCCGGCGGACGGGCTGAAGAAGAGTCAGATCCAGGAGTACATCGAGGCGTATGACGGTCCCGGCGTCCAGCACATCGCGATGGCGACCGACGACATCGTGTCGACCGTCCAGGCGCTGCGGGACCGCGGGGTGCGGTTCATGACGGTGCCGGCGACCTACTACGTCGACGCCAAACAGCGCCTCGCCGACATCGATCTGCCCTGGGCGGACCTGGAGCGTCTCAACATCCTCGTCGACCGCGACGAGCGCGGCTATCTGTTGCAGATCTTCACCGAAACCGTGATGGACCGGCCGACGGTGTTCTTCGAGATCATCCAGCGCCACGGCGCGACCGGGTTCGGCGAGGGCAACTTCAAGGCGCTCTTCGAGGCCATCGAGCGCGACCAGGCCCGGCGGGGGAACCTCTGAACAGGGCGCTCAGGCCGAAGACCGGGAACCCCCGAGAGACTCGGCGCATCGTTCAGTACCGGGCGGATACGTCGCGAGCTGGGTGCGATCTGGCGCACTTTGCTCTGCCTGAACCGAATTCTGAGAGCTTTTTGCACCGCAATTGCACAATTCAACGGCGAGCTGGCTAGCGTCCGCCTCATGAAAGATGCTGGCGATTTCGCGGCGCTGATCCGCCGTCTCGAAATCCTCGAGGCCGAGTCGGAGATCCGACGGGTTCAGGCCCGATACATGATGCTGTGCGACACCCCCTGCCCGGACCCGGGGTCACGGGCGACGCGGAGCGAATCGACAGGATCATGGAGCTGTACGCCGAGGACGCCGTCTGGGAGGCCGTCGGCGAGTGCACCACCGGCCATGCCGGGCGCGCTGTCGGCCACGCCGAGGTGCGCGACCACTTCGCACGGTTCTGGAATGAGCAGTCCGATCAGGTCCTCGCGCTGAGCGCCCACTACGTGACCTCCGAACAGATCTTCGTCCAGGATGACGAGGCCGAGGGGCTGTGGATCCATCTGGAGCCGCTGTTGTTCTCCGACGGCACAGCACTGTTGCGTTCGAGCCGGATGTCCAACGCCTTCCGATTGGAGGACGGGGACTGGAGGATCACCCGGAGCCGGACCGAAACCGTTTTCGTCGCGCCGCTCCCCAGCGGGTTCGCCTCCGACTTTCCGACCGAGTCGGTGCTGCTGGACCCTGCCACGCAATAGCAGTCGGAGCGCACCCGGAGCGTACGACCTCACCCTCCCCTAGGGTCCCGTTATGCGACCTCGACGCTCTGGGCAACGCAGCAACCGTCCAACTCTGCAGGACTCCATCGGACGGTGGCCCCACCGCATGGCAGCGTCCCTGGGGGTCTTGACGCTCGTGTTGGGTGGATGCACAGCCAACAGCCCGGCGAACCACGAACGCTGGGCGCGCTCCCAGTCGGGGGTCGATTCGGTCAGCTCGGAGCGGGTTCCCGCAGTAAAGCTGTTCGATCCCCCGACGTGGCATGTAACGGCAACTCTGCAGCCGAACGCCGCGGTGGCGGATGTGGAGAAATTGGTCGAGGCATGGCCGAAACGTGCCCAAGGATCGATGTTGACGGTGGTACGCCCCGCCGGAGCCGGACCCGAACTGTCCTTCACCGCGTGGCCCCGGGCAGAATCGACCCAGGCCCGCTGGGAAACCTTCACTCAGCTCCACAACGTCTGGCCTGGAGCCCGTCTGTCGGTCGGGACCGACGTGGAGCGACGGGAATCCGCGGTCGTGGGTCTGGAGCGCTGCGACCCGTGGGATGAGCTGGACCGGATCGACGTGCCCGGGATGCTGGCCCGCCCCCACAGCGTGCGTCTGGCGATGGAGTGCGACGGACCCGTCAGGGCAAGCGTTCGGCTCACGCCGCGCAGCGTGCCCGATGCAGCGACCCTGACGGACCTGCGGGAGCGGAGCCGCGCGACGCTCGCGCCCTTGCCGAGCGACACCCCGTGGATCACAACCGCGGACGCCCCGCAGCGGGCGATCCGCGTCGAGGTGACCACCCCGGACATCCCGGCAGAACCGTCCAGGGAAGTCCTCGCCCAACAGCGCGCCGATCTGGAGGTGGTCTCCTCCTCAGCGGGCCGCTCGATCGACGTCAAAGTGACGGGTGAGCACGACCTGCGGGCGGTTGCACGTGAAACGATCGCGCTTCCGGCTGTCGAGGGTCTCGAGGTCGATTCGCGGCAACGCGAGGTCCACGCCTGGGCAGATCTGCACCGTCTGGAGGACGTCACCCCACTCGCCGCTCGCCACCCCGATCTGACCTGGTGGGTGACTCAGTCAGGTGACCAACCGGACTGGGTCCGCGCGTCCGGAGCCGAGTTCGCGGAGCGTACGCGGCACTATGCCGTCCTGCGCGACTCGGGAATCCCCTGGAGGTCAGTGGTCCTGCACGGCAACTTCGGAGAGCCGGCCATCAACCTGGAACTGGACGACCCCGGCGACTGGCGCCCCGTGGTCGAGGCAATCCGCGCGGTCGGCTGGCAGGGCGACGTGCACCTGCAGATCGGCACCCAGTACCCGGGCGTTGCGTTCACCTCCACTGCCACCGGGCCGGCACGCGACGCGGAGGTGGCCCACAACTTGAGACCACCGGACCCCGAGCGACACCCGGAACTGATCGCGATCATCAAGGCCTGGGACGCGACCGCCGAGTAGCAGCCGACAGCGCTGGACAGTCTGCCGAGAGCGCCGAAGGAGTCTGCTCCTGACTGCTAGCCCGATCGCTGGCGGGGGCCGCCCTCGACCACTTCCTGGAGCAGGGTGACTGTTTCCTCCGCCAGGTCGATGTTCAGCTTGCGGGCAGTCCGAACGAGACGCAGAGCCAAACGTTCGACCTCGCAGCGGTTGCCCGCGCGATGTTCGGTGCGAACGCGCATCACCAGGAGTCGTTCGTCCTCGGGCGCCGCAACCAATGCCCGGTTGACAGCCCAGCGAGCAAGATCCACGTCGCCGCGCTCCAACGCCCGACTGCCCAGCACCAGCCCGACATCACGAACCAATGAGGAGATGTCAGTCCGCAGCTCCTCTGCCCAGTGCCACTGTCCGGGCGCAGCGTCGGCCAGCGGCGCCCCCCGAACCAGATGAAGGACTGCACGCAGATTCTCGTCGGCGGCACGGTTGACTCCGCCGATCGTGAGCAATTGCATGCGATTCCAGTCCGATGTCACGGCAGGATCCAGGTGGATGCGGCCGGAATAGGCCTCCGGAAGAAATCGCTCGCCGTCATCCTTGGCCCCGAGCCACGCGCGGAGGCGACTCATGTTGGATCGCCGGGTGCCTTCGGCGACGAACAGTTCGGTGGCCATCATCGTTGCGGTGGCTCCCGGGTGCTCCAGCAGCCACGCGGCGTATTCCATGCACTGTCGCGCAGCACGGGACGGGCGTTCGCCACGCGTACCCACCAAGTCGATCGGCCCGACAAGGAGGACCGTGGGCTGGTCCTCAGTCTGTGGGTGCAGGACTGGTTCATGGGCGTCCACGGCGGGCTCCTCGGAATTGGTGGCGACCCGCCGGGCAGCCAGGGAAACGATGATTCCGCGACCGGACTCCGGTCCGCGGGTGACGACAGCAGGCACGTGGGCCCGAGCCGGGAGGTCCTCCGGGGGGAAAGCGCGGACCGGCTCGACGCCGGCGTCCTCCATCTCCGCTGATTCGGCCCCTACGCCGGCTGATTCCGCCCACCAGGAAGCGGGGGTGGTGGAGGTGGAGTTCGTCGCTGTCAGCAGCTCAACCAACTGATCCCGCGAGCGCTGGCTCATGATCTGGGCGTGCACAGGCGACTGCCCCGACAGCCGGGACAGCGGATCACCGAGCACGAATGTCGGGCCCGGCAGCGCTCCGTCCGCGACCACCGCGATCAACTGCCCGTCTGCCCGGAGGTCCTCCAGCGCCTCCCGTTGGGCCTCCGTCGGCTGCTGTCCGACAAGCAGCACATGAGGGCGCCACGCGTCCTCCAGTTCGGGGCGAATCCGCAGGTCGCGCGGGTGGTCCCCCGAACGAACCGGATGGCGCAAGGACCGTTCTGCACGAAGGTCCGCGAGCGCTGCGTCCAGGTCGTCGGTGACGTGGATGGAGGGGTCATCGAGGCTCTCGGCCAGTTGGGCGTCGGCGTTGACTGCGATCACTGACTGTCCGCGCCCCCACCACGAACAGGACAACTCCAGCAATAGTGCGTTCAACAAACCCACCTGCAGATCGCGCGGGCCGTCGAGCACGAGGACTCCGCTCGATTCCAGGTCATGGAGATGCAGTTCGCCGCGCGGGGTCTCCCCGATGCAAACGAGCGCGGGATAGGGCGACGGTTCGGAGAGGAGCGAACCTGCCCGAGAGGTGAGCAGATCATGATCGGCGACCGCGACGCGGAGCGAGGCCCCTTCAAGACGGAAACCAACGGGCACGTCAGCCGGCAGCCGATCGACTTCCAGGAGAATTCCATCGTCATCGACGATCACGCTCCGCAGCACGGGGAGCGTCTCACCGGTGTCCCGGTAGTGCCGCCCCAGAGCCCGCAGTGCCAGATCGAGAATGCGCAGCGACACCGGATCCTGTGCCTGCCCGAGAGCCGACTCGAAACCGAGCCCGGCGGCGGTCGGGTGAAAGATCCGTCGTCCCTCGGCCCTGTTCTGCAGCTGGATCGAGCGTCGCGTGACGAGAGCGGCGAGCAACGCTGCGGCCGCCAGCGACGAAACCCCTGCCGTGGCATAAGCGATTCGCTCTGCGGGGGCGACGTCCGCCGGGAGCGACCCATCAGCGCTGGCGCGTTCTGTCCCCGTGGAAGGCTGTCCGGCGGGCCGTGGAACGGGAGCCGTCCGGGCAGCGGCCGGGTCGGAGCTCTCGGTCATAGGACTCGATGGTTCCTCAGCGTGCGTGGGCTGATGGGCCTCTTCCTCCGGAGCCGCTGCATCTGGGGGGATTGCCGTGGCAGCGGAGGCAGCAGCGAGTGGGGATTCGGCGGGCTCTGTGGCGCCCGGCAGCACCAGCTCCCAGCCCACGTGAAGCACATCCGGTGAAGAAATCATGGGGTTGGCGGAGACGATGCGGGACCACGCGAGTCCGTCACCATAGAACTTCTCTGCCAGGGTCCACAGGTCGTCACCGCGCTGCACGGTATAGCGCAGGCCGCCGTCCGCGGCGTCCACCGGCGACGATGCGTCGCCCTGTCCCATCTCGGGATGGTGATCCTGGCTCTGTGCGTTGGTGGCCGGTGGCGCGGTCGCAGCGAAGGTTGCGGACGGTGTCGCTGCCGGAGCCGCTCCTGCTGGCTCGGCATGTGCGTTCACCGGAAGCATGCCGATGATCGCGGCCAGGAGCAGCGCTGCGGGGCCGCGTGGTCCGGTCAAACCGAAGATGCGCACGGGGAGACGTCGGCCACGCAGCAGGTTCACGAGTTCGATGGCCACCGACAGGGTGAACGTCCCCCACGCGACCCATCCCATGGAGGTCAGCGCCCAGACCAGTACCGAGCCATTGTCCGGCCGGAGAAGAATCTCGGGAAATGCATCCATGCGGGGCCAGACCCCGATCCGGCTCAACACGAGAGGTGCGCCAACGATCACCCCCGCCAGCACGACCAACGCAGCGGATCCGCGGACCAGGCGAATTGCGCCCTTCATTGTCTTCTCCGATAGCTATCGAGTACCGAAACATTGGTCGCCTCGACCGTGATGCTGCCTGGCAGACCGAGCCCGAAAAGATCGCCGAGTGGGACCGCGCAACTCACGGTCGCCGTCACTGCAGCAGGATGCCCAACAGCCACGGCATAGCCGGAAGCGTCGATCGCGACCGCGCTGGTGGCGCAGGGGACTCCGTCCAATCCCGCTTCGGCCGCTGCCGCTCCGCTGAGGCTGGCTGCCCCAGCGGAATATTCGAGGGTGGCTGCCCGAGCTCCGGCCTGGGCAGCATCGGTCACGGCAGCCCGGGCGAGCCACAGACGTGCACCGCCCACGAGCATGGCCACGACCAGCATCACGATGGGTGCGAGCAACACCACCTCGGTCGCGGCTGCACCTCGCTCCGAGCCGGTTCGGTGGCTCATCGCACGTCCTCGATCGGCGCACTGGCTTGCTGGGTGACACGGGCCATGCCGAGATCGATCAGCACCGGCACTGTTGCGGAAACTTCAACGTCGACTCGCCCGGCCCCGCGAGTCACTCGCACAGCAACATCGCTCAAGCCACCTGCGGCAGCGATCCTCCTGGCAGATGGCTGGCCGGAACCAGGCTCCGCCTGATGGACGGATTCGATTTCGGCTGCCGCAGCAGCGGCGTGACGGGCCGTGTTGTGACCGTGCCACAGCATGCCGACCTGAATCGCGCCCAGGAGGAGCGTCATGAGGAGCGGCACGAGCAGCGCCCATTGGACTGACTCGCTGAACCCGCGCTCATCCCGGCTGCTCGTTGTCATGCCACTGCCCGGTCACTGGGGAAGGCGCGACTGCACGAAGGCGGTGATCGCGGCAATCACCAGGCCTGCGACAGCAACGGCACCCGCCAGCAGGACAGCATTCTCGGTGCTCTGACTCAGACCGCGCTCGTCGCGGGCCGCAGAGGATTCGGAGTGGAAAAGGGCCAGGAACAGGCCGACAACAGTGTGCAGAGAACGGGTCATGATGATTCCTTTTCGTTGATTCGATTCTGATGGGGCGCAGAGGGCTGTGGGACGTTATCCACAGGCGTTCAGCCGCTGACGAGACGCAGCAGTGGAGGGGTCAGGAAGATGAGGCCGAAGACCATCGCGGGCACGGCCATGAACACCGTCATCCGCTCACTGACCTCATGGGCGGCGACCCGGGCGGCGGTGAGATGTCCATCGCGCAGTTCGCGGACTCTGGCACGCAGTGTGTCGGTGACCGCCGCACCGGTCTCATCGAGTTGCAGGACATCGGCCAGGTCGGCCAACTGTGGCAGGTCCAGTCGATCAGCCACAGCACGCAACTCCCCGTAGGGTGGGCGTTGTTCGAGCCGAGCGCGCAACAGTGCGGCCCGGATGCTGAGGAACAGCGGATGATCACTGGTCGAGGCGGCTGACTCCAGCGACTGGGTGGCTGACGAATTCGCCAATCGTTCAAGGGTGACCAAGTCGAAGAACGTGAACATCGCCTCGACGGCGTCGTTTTGCGCACGGTCGTCGCCCTGCTTCAACAGCACGTCCGGCACGAACCAACCGATTGTCCCGCCCGCCAGGCTCGCACCGACGGGCACCAGCGGTGCGAAGTCCAACACCTGCAGGAATACGACTCCCAGCATGCCCGGAACTGCCACCCCGAGAAGTCCCATGACAAGCTTGTCGGCATAGAACTCCGCGATCGACTTGTTCTGCAGTTCCAACCTGCGTCGCTGGCCTGCCGTCAACGGGATGGGAGTATGCCGATAGGCCCACAACCCCGCTCGTTCGCTGCGGGAATTGGAGGCCAGCGGGACAGCTCCTGAACTGTCCTGGGGGACCGTTCCCTCGAGCGCCGAAAGCCCATCGGACAACCGAGGGTGCACCCGTGTGACGCCATGGAGGACAGCGATCAGGCCACCGGCGACGGACATCCCGGTCAGGAGCACAAGGCTCATCAGCAGCTGCGAGCTCACCGGCCGGCCTCCTGCAAGATCCGTTGCCGACGCGGCGGTGCAGTGATCCGGCGCATCGCCAACAACGCGCCGAAGTACAGGCACAACAGCGCCGCCAGAATGACCTGCCCGATACCGCTCCGATAGGGAGCGAAGAACTCGCCACCCAACATCAAGCCGAGGCCGAACACCACCACGCTGATCGCTGTGACCTGACGGACGACCACACGTGGTTTGGCGCGTTCTGCATCGATCTCCCGGTGGGCCTTCAGTCGGTCCTGCACCGAATCGCTCAGCGCACTCAATGTGGTGGTGGCTCCAGTTCCGCCGCGGTGGGAAGCAAGCGCCAGCGCCGCCAGGACGGCGTCCGCATCGGGTGTGTCGAGCGCATCGCCCATTGCTTTCAGCGCATCACGCACCGGCCAACGATGCTCAAGACGGGCGACGAGCAGGCGTACCTCATCCGCAAGCAACGGCGGCGGATTCTTGGCGGACAAACGGAGCGCGTCGCTGATCGACTGCCCGGTCCGCAGGTTGGCGGCCATCGCCCGGACCCACCGATCCAGGCTGGACAGCATGTCCGCTTCAGTGTTGGGAGGATCCCCGAGGAGATACGGCAGAACCAGGACGAGAATCGGGACCACCACGATCAGGAGCGCCCACCCGGTCACCAGATAGCTGATGAATCCAGCCACCACGCCGCCGATGAGCAGTCGGTCCCGAGTGCGCCCGCGACGGCCCGGTGGTCGCCGCGTCCATCGCGCCCAGCGCCCGGCCCACGTCTCCGGACGCCGGCGGCTGGTCGAGGGAGCAGTGCGTGTCAGCCCATGGGCCACACCGACCACTCCGCCGACCAACAGGGCACCCGACATCGTTGCGAGGAGTACGTTCATGGTGCTTCCGGTCCCCGCCATGTCACGAAGAACGGTGACAGTTCATCCAGGGATCGCGGATCCGGCCGGAACCCGGCGAGATCCGGGCCGTCGGCCTCGGCCCGATAGGTCACATGACTCACGGGGCGCCCGTTCTCGATGCTTCCCGTCAACTGACGAATCTCGGAGACGAACCGGCGCCGAGTGCCGCCCCGCCACGTGTCGTCCACCAACGACACGTGGATCAGGAAGTCGATGTTGTGCGCGATCTGGTGATAAGCCTCCTCCACACCGATGGCTCCGTCCTGTGCGACTCGGGACGCAAGCCGGTCCATGGTGGACGATGCCGAGTGGGAGTGGGTTGTCGACAGCGACCCTGCTCCTGACTGCATCGCTGTGAACATCGCGGCTGCCTCGGCGCCACGCACCTCACCGACAACCAGACGAGTGAGGTTCTGGCGCAGGGCTTCCGGGATGAGGTCGGCGACCGTGTATTCCCCGATCGGCCGACCGTCCTGCCGTTCGCCGAGACCGACCTTGGCCTGCAGTGCCACGATGTTGCGACGGTTCGGCTGGAGATGGGTCAACAGCTCGTAGTCGGTCTCGATCGTGCCGAAACGTTCGTCATCCGGAATGGCTGCAATCAGCGCCCGCAGGAGGGTCGTCTTGCCGGCGCCCTGGTCACCCGAAATCACCATGGATTTGCGCGCCCGGATCGCGGCGTGGAGATAACGGCCCACCTCGTCGGGGAACAGACCGCCGGCGACGAGATCGGCGAGCGTGACATCCACAAGCGTGTGCTGACGGATGGTCACCGAGGGCCGGAACGACAGACCGAAACCGATGGCATGCAATCGGAAGCGGTCTCCGAGGGAGAGTGTCATCGTGGGATGGGCATCGTCGAAGGGTCTGGTCGGCCGGGCCTGCTCGCCGAAGAAGCGAATCGCCTCCACCAGCTCATCGTCGGAATCAGCGACCGGTGGATGAGCCGTCCGACTGCCATCCGCGTGCTGCACCACCACCGAGTCCCAGCCGTGGATCTCGATGTTCTCCACACCGGGCATCTCGAACAGCGGTTGCAGCCGGCCATAGCCGAAGATGGCGTTCTCCACGGCGCGGGCATAGGCGTCCTCGCGATCGATCGACCACAGCTCGGCACCTTCGTCGTTGAGCCGTTCGGCATGCGTACGCACGACCTGGCGGATCACGGATTGGCCGAGGAGCCGTCGATCCTGCTCCGTGAGGGGATGACCCTCGGCTCTGGCCTGCTCGGACCTGTCGCTGATCTCCGCCGATGCCCGGCGGCGCAGGACGACGACCAACGACCAGTCCAGGTTCTCGAGGGCGGGACTGGCGGTCGGGCGCGGCGGCTGGGCCGCAAGGTCGTCCGGGGAGAAGGCCGTCACCAGACCGTCGACGTCGAGCTCGTGCAGTGGGGCGAACAGCGTCGTGCCCCCGCGCGGCGCCGACCGCGGCAGGTCGGTGTGCCGGTCGGCAACGGGCGCGTTGAACAGGGCCACGCTGTTCAGTGGCGTGGGCGGCGCGGCTTTGCGATTCATCGCGCGACCTCTTCGTTGGTGTGCCGTGTGTCCAGGGCGAGCTCCGGACGCACGACGCGGTGGTGGATGCCCGCTGCGGCGGCGCGCATGCTCCGGACGAGCGCGCTGTGGGCAAAACCTCGTGGTTCGGGATCTCCGTCCGACCACACGCGCGCTGCCCGTCGCTGATTGGCGATGCTGGCCCACACCGGGATGCCGAACTGACGGCTGATCTCCCTGGCCGCGTACGGTTCCCGTTCCCCAACGAGAAGCATGCCCAGCTGTGTGCCCGTGGCCAGTGACTCGATGCGCTGACGGGCCTGCGGGAGATGGAGGCGTACGCCGGCCAGGGCGCGCAGGCTCGTGCGCGTGGTCAGGAGAACGACGTCCGCCCCGGCCAGCAACGCTGATGGCAGCCCTTCCCCGATGCGGCCGGCGTCAACGATGACGGTGACTCCGGACTCACTCAGCTGCTCGAGCGCCGCCGTCAGCTCCGGCCAGACGGGCCCGAACAGCGACGCGGATCCGGGGTGGCTGAACCCCGGGAGGAACACCCGTCGTTCCCCATCCTGGGAACCCAACGGCAGGCAGTGCCGCCGAAGTTCGTCGGCAAGAGGTCGCCGTTCACGATGGGCACGAGCGAGGGCGGTGAGACCCCGGCCAGCGGCCGGTGCTCCGTTGAGGAATCCTGCGAGAACGGCCTGGGCTGGCTGCCGGTCGGCATCAACCAGCAGGGTGTCGCCCGGCCAGCACACCGCCAACCCCACCGCAGTCGTCGTGACTCCTGGGGAACCAGTCGCCGAGGTGAGCACGATGAGGGACATCAGTGGCCCTCCTTGACCAGAACGATCCGATCAGTGGCGGCGAGCATCGCTGCCGCCGGTGCCTGTGCCGCGTCCAGGCGCACATCCAGCAGTTGCGCCACGCCATCGGGTCCGGTGCGCGGCGGGGTGAGGACACTGCCGCGAAGCGGCGCGGGCAGGTCACCCGCTGCTCCGGGATTGACCCTCGGGTCCTCGAGGGGAACGAGCAGCACTGGTGTTCCTGCCGGCAGCTCTCCCAGTGGAATCCGACCGGGTGCCAGCCGGAGCCCAACCTGCACTCCTTCGGCATCGAGCGCCGCCTGCCCGATCCCGCCGGCCGGCAGCAGGGCGCCTTCAGACAGGTCCACCAGGGCCTGCTGACCCGTGAGCGCGGGCAGTTCCGCCGCTTGGACCGAGGAAGCCCCGTCGAGCTGCCCGACCCGCGCCACTCGGAAGTCACTCGCGGCAACCGTTTCGCCGCGAGCCACCGATCGCGTGAGCACCAGGACCTCGGCCGAGCCCGACGCCTCGACCCACAGGAACGCCGCTCCCAATCCACCCAGGCACATCGCGAGCACTCCTGCGGCGATCCACTTCGGTTGGCGTCGAGGACGCAGGCGAGGGTGTGGCTGGGCCGCCATGGACGCGCTGGTCGCGGCAGCAGCCGCCATGGGGCGGATATCGGTCGCCGTCATCTGGGTCTCCGTGCTCTCTCGTTCGCGTGCCACGAGTCAAGCCCGTCCGACGGGGGTCCGGGACGGTTATCCACAGGCGGCAACGATGGTGAGAAAACGTTGGCAGAGAATTGTTGGCGTACCGCGACATGGACGGCCGAAAGGGAATGTTCCTCGGTCCAGGGAGGCGGCAACTTCCGGTCGGCGATCACGGGTGGAGTTGTACGCTCGGTCCCCGTGACGAGCGTTGTGGTGGTGGGGGCAGGATTCGCGGGGTTGGTGACCGCTCACACGCTGGCCGGTCAAGGCCACAAGGTCACGGTCCTGGAGGCCTCTGGGCGCATCGGTGGTCAGATCCGGACGGTCCGGTGGCACGGGCTCCCGGTGGACGTGGGCGCGGAGGCGATGTTCCTCGGCAGCCCCCAGCTGAAACAGTTGGTCAACGACCTCGGGCTCACCGACGAGGTCGTCGCACCCGTCGCCGGCAGTTCGTGGCTCCAGGGCCGGAACAAGCTCGTGCCCCTCCCCGCCGGCGTCGGCCCCACCGGGCCGAGCAAACTCGCGCCGGTCGTGAAGTCAGGTTTGCTCTCCCCGTTCGCCCTCGCCCGCGCGAGCCTCGAACCGCTGCTTGCCCGCAGGAGGATCGACGGGGACATCTCCGTCGGCGAGTTCATCACGCACCGCTTCGGCCGGGCCGTCGCGGACACCTTCGTGGACCCGATGCTCGGCAACCTCCACGCCGGGGACATCGACCGCCTGAGCCTCGTGTCCACCGCGGCCCAGCTCCTCCCCGCAGCACGCACGGGCCGGTCGTTGCTCCGCAGGCAGACCCCACGCCAGGCGCCACCGGCGGGAACCGCGCAGCGTACGGCTCCTCCGCTCTTCGCCTCGTTCGCCACCGGACTCGAGAAGCTCACCGACATCCTCGCCGCGAACCTGACGATCCACACGAACGCGCCGGTGCGGGGAGTGCGGCGTACCCCCTGTGGCTGGGACGTCACGACGGAGGCGGGGACGTACGCGGCCGAGCGGCTCGTCCTCGCCACGCCCGCGACCGTGGCCGCGGAGTTGCTGGAGCCCACGGTGCCCGGGATCACCGCGGGCCTGACCACCACGCGGGTCGCCGACGTCGCGACGGTCGTCTTCGCCTATCCGGTCGAAGCCGCCGAGACCCCGGCCCTCCGCGACGGCACCGGCATCCTGTTGCGCTCCGGCTCCGGCCGCCTGCTCAAGGCGGCGACGTTCCTGTCCCGCAAGTGGGCACATCTGCGCAGCGATGACGTGTTCCTGGTGCGCGCCTCGGCCGGCCGGGCCGGGAGCGATGCGCTCGACTATGTGGACGACATCACGCTCGGCAAGCGCCTGCACCGGGAGCTCGCCGACCTCGTCGACCTCAACCATCGCCCACTGGACACGTTGGTGATGCGCTGGCCGGGGGCCTATCCGCAACTCGAGGTCGGGCACGCCGCCCGCCTGACCGAGGTCCGCGCCCGGCTCGCCGAGCATCCGGTCCGACTCGTCGGCACGGCGTTCGACGGCATCGGCCTGCCCTCGTCGCTGCGGTCAGCCCTCGCGGGCGCTGTCAACTGACTCCGGTGCGGGCTCGTCGCTGCGCGCCTTGGCCGCGTGGCGCTGGAACCGGCGTACGCCAATAATCCCGGCCACCGCCACCGCCAGCGCGACCAGCGCCCACGGCGACGACGCCAACGCGAAGAACACCGTCTGGATCGCGGCGAGACCGATCGTCGAATAGAGCAGCGCCCACATCATGCAGCCGAGGGTCATCGCGGGGAGGTACCTGGACAACGGCATCCGCAGCGCCCCCGCACTCATGTTCACGGCGGTCTGGATCCCGATCGTCAGGAACGACAGCGGCACCGCCAGCACGCCCCACCGATCGCTGAAACGCTTCGCCTTCGCCATCGTCGGACCGTCGATGAACCGCTCGATCCGCGGCGAACGGCGCCCGCCGGCAACCAGCAGCCGCCCCACCCAGTACGTTGCATTCGCGCGCAGCATGACAATGACGAACAGGGTGAGGTACGCCCAACCGAGCGGTAGCTCGAGAATCGAATCGAAGGACACGGCGCCTTTCTGAGGTCTTGGAGTTCAGAGTACGCCGAACCGCCCCGAAGTTAGGGCACCCTAACCCACACGGTGAGACAGGAGCGAAATTGCCCGGACTGCTGATTGCCGGTACATCGTCGGATGCCGGGAAGTCGTTGGTGGTCGCGGGAATCTGCCGGGCGCTCGCCGATCGTGGGGTGCGCGTCGCGCCGTTCAAGGCGCAGAACATGTCGAACAACTCCATGGTGGTGGCCGATCCCGACGGCTTCGCCGAGATCGGACGGGCGCAATGGGTGCAGGCACGGGCCGCTCGCGTCGCGCCGACGTCCGCCATGAATCCGGTGTTGCTCAAGCCCGGGACCGACCGCCGGTCGTTCGTCGTGCTGCGGGGGCGGCCGGGCGGGACGTTGGAGGCGGGTGAGTACGCGACAGGTCGCCGGTCGCTGGCCGAGGCGGCCTTCGCCGCCTATGCGGAGGTGGCGCAGGAGTTCGACCTCGTCGTGTGTGAGGGCGCGGGGTCCCCGGCGGAGATCAACCTGCGCGCCGGCGACTATGTGAACTTCGGGCTCGCGGAGCGGTTCGACCTTCCGGTCGTGGTCGTCGGGGACATCGATCGGGGCGGGATTCTCGCGTCGCTGTTCGGGACCTGGGCGATCGTCGACGGGGCCGACCGGGCGCGGCTCAAGGGCTATCTGATCAACAAGTTCCGCGGCGACGTGTCGGTGCTGGACCCCGGATTGGCCGAGCTCACGCGCAGAACCGGGCTGCGCAATCTCGGCGTACTCCCCTGGCTCGACGACGTCTGGATCGACGGCGAGGACGCGCTGCGGGTGGATCGCTGGAGCGGGCTCGCGCCCGCGCAAGGACCGCCGCTGAGCGTTGCCGTCGTGCGGCTGCCGCGGATCTCGAACGCGACCGACGTCGACGCGCTGGCGGCCGAGCCGGGGGTCGAGGTGACGGTGACGACGTCACCGATGACCGTCGCGACGGCGGACCTGGCGATCATCCCGGGGAGCCGGTCGACCGTGGCGGACCTGGCCTGGCTGCGGGAGCGCGGGTTGGCGGATGCGGTCGTCGAGCGCGTACGCCGCGGGAAACCCGTGCTCGGGATCTGCGGCGGGTTCCAGATGCTCTGCCGGGAGATCCACGACGACCTGGAGTCGGACGCCGGCGGGGTGGCGGGGCTCGGGCTGCTCGACGGCGTCGTCCGGTTCGAGGCGGAGAAGGTGTTGGGTCTGCCGAGCGGAACCTGGCGCGGGCATCCCGTCGGGGGCTATGCGATCCACCACGGGCGGGTCGAGCTCGCGTCCGGCGAACCGTTTCTCGACGGTGCCACCAACGGGGTCGTGTGGGGCACGCTCTGGCACGGCGCACTCGAACACGACGAGTTCCGCCGCGCCTGGCTGGCGGAGATTGCCACCGCGACCGCTTCATCCTGGCGGCCGGATCCGGCCGCACCAGCGTTTGCCGACCTGCGCGAGGCGATGCTCGACCGCATCGCCACTGCGATCACCGAGCACGTCGATCTCGACACCCTGACAGCGCTCGCCAACCAACCAGCGTGACATCCCCAGCATGAGATTGACTTCCCAGCGTGACGTCCCACTTCCCAGCATGACGTCCCAGTTCCCAACATGACTTCCCACTTCCCAGCATGAGATCGACTTCCCACCCTGCAGGCAGGGTGGGACGTGGCGTTCATGTTGGGAGGTGCCCGGACGTGTTGTGAAGTGGACCCTCAGGCCACCGCGGCGGCGAGCAGGTTCAGCGATTCCTCAAGGGCCTTCTCCGGAACGGCAGGGAACATGGCGGCGAGCTCCGGGTCCTCGACGTTCGCCCAGTCATAGGTGAGCGTGACGTCGGTGACGTGCGAGCTCTTGGCCTTGAGCATGTACACCCACTTCCAGCCCGCCGGCTTCTCACCGGGGCGCGCCGGTGCCCAGCCGATCAGCTGGTTGTCGACAAAGGTCACCACGTGGTTCTCCATCTGATAGTCCCCACCCTGGGACTCGTGGTGCATGTTCATGGTGAACGTGTCGCCGACGGCGGACAGCCGCTGGGTGTGGTCGTCCGCCACGATCATGCCGGAGCCGTCGAACTCCTTGTGCCGAGCGGGCAGTGACAGCAGGTCGAACAGTGCGTCCGACGGCGCATCGATGGTCCGGGTCACAACGATCTGGTTCTCTTCGCTCATCGCCCCACACTGTCAAACGCAGGCAAGCGGGTTGTCGGCGGGCGGGGGTACGCGGCACGATTTCCCTCTGGCTGGCCCTCGCGCACGCCGTACTCGCGTGATAGGCAGAACCATGGACGAGATCGAGAAGCTGGAGCGCTGGACCGACTCGGGCGCGCACTGGCGCGTGGTGCATCGCACCCCCGATCACGTCACGATCGCGCTGATCACCTGCACCGGCGGCGAGGTCGCCGAGTGGGTGAAATCCACCGACGAGGACCTGCTCAGTTGGCTCGGCGCCCGCCGCTCCAGCGACGACTGACCCGGCCATGGACCGCGGACAGCAGGGCCACGGCGAGGGGGCGCGACCTACAGTGGCGGGCGTCCAGGAGTCCGAGGGATGAGGAGTCAGGCAGTGGTGACGATCGGCGCGCATGTGGACCAGACCGACCCGGTGGCCGAGGCGGTGGCCCGCGGTGCGGACGTGGCCCAGTTCTTCCTCGGCAACCCGCAGGGCTGGAAGGGCCCCGAAGTGGCGTTCGAGGGCGGCGCGGCGGCGCTGAAGGCGAGGGCCGAGGAGGCCGGCGTACGCCTCTATGTGCACGCCCCCTATGTCCTCAACGTGGCGTCGATGAACAACCGCGTCCGCATTCCGTCGCGCAAACAGCTCCAGGCCCAACTGCACGCGGCCGCCGAGATCGGCGCAGCCGGGGTGATCGTCCACGGCGGCCACGTCACCGCGAAGGATGACCCGGAGAAGGGTTTCGACAACTGGCGCAAGTGCATCGACGGGCTGGAGATGCCGGTGCCGCTGCTGATCGAGAACACCGCCGGCGGTGACAATGCGATGGCCCGCCACCTCGACCGGATCGGCCGGCTGTGGGACGCGGTGCACGAGGCCGAGGGCGGGGACACCGTCGGCTTCTGCCTCGACACCTGCCACGCCCATGCCGGCGGCATCGAGCTGCCGGGCGTGGTCGAGAAGGTCCGGGCGCTCACCGGCCGCATCGACCTGATCCACCTCAACGACTCCCGCGACTCCTTCAACTCGGGCGCCGACCGGCACGCCAACCTCGGGACCGGCCACTGCGACCCAGACGGTCTCGTGGAGGTCGTCGCCACCGCGGACGCCCCGATCATGCTCGAAACCCCGGGCGGGGTCGCCGAGCACGTCGCGGACATGAGGTGGTTGCTCGAACGACTCTGACGCACGGAATTGGCGACGGAACAGCAATCACACGCGACGGCATGCCCTCGCTAAGCTCAAGCCCATGCCCACAGCCCTGATCACCGGCGCCACATCCGGCATCGGCGCGGAATTCGCACGCCAGCTCGCCGACCGCGGCTATGACCTCGTGTTGGTTGCGCGCGACGAGACGCGGCTCAAGGAGTACGCGGACGAGCTGCACCACGAGACCGCCGTCGACGTCGAGATCCTGCCCGCCGACCTCGCCGACCGCGCCCAGACGCAGCGGGTCGCCGATCGCCTGGAGGATCAGGCCCAGCCGATCCACCTGCTGGTCAACAACGCCGGGTTCGGTCTGCGGTCGACCATGCTCGAACCGGACACAGAGCTCGAGGAGCGCGCGCTGGACGTCATGTGCCGCGCGGTCCTGATCCTCGGTGGCGCCGCCGCTCGTGCCATGAAGCAGCGCGGCCGGGGCATCATCATCAACACCTCGTCGGTCGCCGGCATCATGGCGATGGGCAACTATTCCGCGGTCAAGGCATTCGTGACCACCTATTCCGAGTCGCTCGCGGCACAGCTCCGCAAGTCCGGCGTCACCGTCACCGCCCTCTGCCCCGGCTGGGTGCACACCGAGTTCCATGACCGGGCTGCGATCAATGCCTCGTCCATTCCCAGCTGGGCCTGGATCGACAAGGCGGTGCTCGTCCGGGAGGCCCTGGCTGATGCGGAGAGGGGCAAGGTCATCTCCGTGCCGACCGTCGGCTGGAACATCGCCGCGATGGCCGCCCGCATCGCACCCCGCCCGATCATCCGCTGGATCTCCGGACTGATCACGTCCCGACGGCACTGAGACCAGGGTCTTGGAGGGGTCCCACAACGATCCGGCACCGTTCTTGGTGGACTCCCCACAAGGGTGGACCGGGAGGCGACAAGACAAAGGGAGAGGCTTAGTCTGTGGCGGTGAGTGAACGAGGGCGATATCGGTCAAGGAGCCACCGCGCGGCCCGTTTCGTCGCCCAGCAACTTCTGCTCAAACCGACGATCTGGGCATTGGTCGACGTCACGGTGCACGGCAAGGAACGTCTGCGTCATCTCCAGGATCCCTATATCGTCGTCGCCAATCACTCCAGCCACTTGGACAGCCCGCTGATCATCGGCGCTCTGCCCCGTCGGCTGAGTCGCCAGCTGGCCACCGGCGCCGCCGCCGATTATTGGTATGGCAAGGCCTGGAAGTCCGCCTCCACCGGCCTGTTCTTCAACACGTTCCCCGTCGAACGCGGCCGGGGGCTGCGGGGTGGGCGCGGCTCGAAGGCCCGGGGCCTCGCCGGTCACCTGCTCAACGACGGCATACCCCTGCTGATTTTTCCGGAGGGCACCCGCTCGCGCACCGGCGCGATGGGCAGCTTCAAACCCGGCACGGCCGCACTGTGCATTTCCCGCAACGTGCCCTGCCTCCCGATCGCGCTCGTCGGGGCGTCCTTGGCGATGCCGACCGGCAGCTCCCTGCCCGAGAAGGGCCGCCCCAAGGTTCACGTCGTGTTCGGTGAACCGATGTGGGCGACCCCCGGCGAGTCGGCGCACGAGTTCTCCGATCGCATCGCTGCGAAGATCCGGGAGATGCACGACACGGTGGCCGCTCAGAGCGGGCTGCCGACCATGAGCGATTATGAACAGGCAGCCATTGCCGCCAAGACAGAAACCGAAGCTGGACCGACGGAACTCAACGAGAGCGACGGGAACCCGACCCAGCAGTCGGACGAGGAGAAGGGGCCACAGCAGTGACCAACGGCGTGAAGCACATGAAGTGGTGGGGCTGGGGTGTCGAGGGCATCGCATTCCATCACGAGGACAAGCCCCGATTTGCCCCCTTCGTGCTCGACAAGGTCGGTCTCGATGTCAATGCCCCGACCGAGAAGCCGCCGGCGTTCGAGGAGATCAACGTCCCCGCCTCGCAGCTCACGGACGACATCAGGGCCACGCTGACGGAGATCGTGGGTGAGAAATACCTGGTGACCGACGACATGGACCGCGTCGTCCACACGTTCGGCAAATCCGTGCGGGACCTGATCCGCATGCGCCGCAGCCAGCTCCAGCGCGTCCCCGATGCCGTGCTCTATCCGGCGAATGAGGCGGAGGTCCAGGCGATTGTCGATGCGATCGTCGCTGCCGATGCGGTGCTGATTCCTTTCGGCGGCGGATCGAACATCGTCGGTGCCCTCGAGCCCCGCGCCCGCGAGGAGCGTGTGGTGCTGTCGCTCGACCTCGGCCGGATGAACCAGGTCCTGGAGATCGACGACGAGGCCGGGCTCGCCCGGATCCAGGCCGGCGCGCTCGGCCCGGCACTGGAGGAGCAGCTGAACCGCCGCGGCTGGACGATGGGCCACTTCCCCGACTCGTTCACCCACTCGACGCTCGGTGGCTGGATCGCGACCCGCTCGTCGGGCATGCAGTCCGATGTCTATGGAGACATTGCGGACATCACGCGGGGGCTTCGGGTCGTCCAGCCGGGCCGTACGCTGGTTCTGCGCCCGCTGCCGTCCACCTCCACGGGCCCCTCGGTGCGGGAGATGATCCTCGGTTCCGAGGGCCGACTCGGTGTGATCACCGAAGCGACGGTGAACATCCACCGGCTGCCCGAGGAACGGGTGATCCTGGCGTACTTCTTCCCCGACTGGCCCACGGGCCTCAAGGCGATGGCCGCGGTCTCCAAGTCCGAAGCCGATGTGCTGGTCGCGCGCTGCTCCGACGACCGCGAGACCGCGTTCTCGTTCTCGACCCAGAAGAAGCAGAAGGGCCTCAAGAAGGTCGTCACCGAGGGTGTGTTCAAGGTCCTGGAGCGTCGCGGCTGGGATCTTGACACGCTGTGCATGTCGTTCATCGGCTTCGAGGGTTCCAAGGAGCACGTGAAGCGCCAGAAGGAGATCGTCAAGAAGATCGTCGTCGCGCACGGCGGCATGCTCATCGGCAAGGGCCCGGGCGCGCTCTATGACCAGAAGAAGTTCGACACCCCTTATCTCCGTGACTTCCTGCTCGACCGTGGCGCGGCGGCGGACGTGTCCGAGACCTCGGCACCCTATTCCAAGCTGCAGACCCTCTATGACAACACCATCGCGGCCGCGGAAAAGGCGATGGCGGAGGTGGACTGCCGGGGCTACATCATGTGCCACCTGTCGCACAACTATCACTCCGGCGCCTGCCTCTATTTCACGTTCGCGATCGCGGACATGTCGGAGGACGTGCTCGTGAAATATGACCACGTGAAGCGCGCGATCCAGCAGTCGTTCATCGAAAACGGCGGCACGCTGTCGCATCACCACGGCGTCGGCCGCGAGCACGCGCCCTGGATGGTCCAGGACATCTCACAGGCGGGTTCGGACATGATCAAGGACCTGTTCGCCGCGGTCGATCCCAAGGACAACCTCAACCCCGGCGTGATCGTGCACACCGGCCGTCCGGGCATCACCGTGATCTCGGCCGATCACACGGATCCTGAAGAATTGGCTCGATGAGGCAAGAAATCGGGCATATCTGGCAGATACGCGCAGAATCGCCTCCCGAGACTCAGACTTGATGCCATGTCGCATGAGGTAGCCGTCAGCCGTACGATCGCCGCCACACCCGACGACATTTGGTGTGTCCTGACGGACCTGGCCCGCTGGTCGGTCCTGCTCCGCCATGTGGTGAGCCTGGAGGTGCTGACCCCGGGGGAATACGGGGTCGGTACGCGCTGGCTCGAGTCCCGCTCGGTGTTCGGCCGGGATTCCACCCAGGAATACACAGTGACCGAGGTCAATCGCCCGTCACAGACCGCTGTGGAGACCGAACATGGCGATCTGCTCTACCGGGTGGAGCACCTCATCGAACCGTCCGGTGATCACAGCGACAGCCGTCCGCGCACCCGGGTGACGGTGCGCCTGCGATCAGACCAGGCCGGGGACGGGACCACGTGGATCTGGCGCGTGCTGGGCGCCATCGGGTCCCGAGCCATCCAGGAGGCGATGGCCCAGGATCTCGCCGACCTTGCCGCTGCGGTCGAGCGGCCGGAGACCCGGGACATGCTGGTCATCCATCGACTCTTCACGCGGGAGCTCGGCGCGGCCCCCGATCTTGTCCGGGGAGTCCCGGGCGGAGACGTGCATCGGGCAGGAGTGGTGGCCGATCACCTCTCCACTGTGTTGAACACGCTCGTCGATCACCACCACGGTGAGGACGTGCTGATCTGGCCCCTGCTGTCGCAGCGAACGGCGATCGATCCCGCGGTCTCCCGAAAGCTCGAGGAAGAACACGCTCGGGTCCATGTGGACATCATCCGGGCCCGTGCGTCGATCAACCGGTGGCGCGAGCGTGCGGACGAGGACGAGCGGGATCGGCTGGTGGACCTGCTGACTGTGCTCGCGGCCGACATCCGCGTCCATCTGGAGACGGAGGAGAACGAGATCCTCCCGTTGATCGAGCGGCACCTGACCCGGGTCGAATATGCCCGGCTCGTCGCCCACGGCCGGGAGACCCTGCCCAAGGACAAGGCGGCCACGATCGTCCAGCTCTTCCTCGAGGGCACCAACCGCAGCGAGCGCGCATTGCTGTTGGGCGAATATCCACCGACGATGCAGTTGTTCATCAAGACGGTCGGGGCGCGGCAATACCGCCGCTATGTCCGCCAACTCCGGTCCGGGAAATAGAGCGTTCCAACGCACCCTTGCACAGCGTGCACCCTCCGATGTTTCCGGAGGCGTGGTCTGCCGATCACGGTGTCTCGAGGGTCCACTCGCCGCGTGCCCAGATGAGGAGCACGTCCCCGCCCTGCAGATCCACCACCTGTGACTCGAACCGCCCGATGCAGACGTTTGCTGTGAACCCGCGGTCGCTGAGCCGATAGGCATAGACATTCAGGGTGTCGCGCGAGTTGAGTGGAGCGAACGAGAGCCGCACGCTCGGGCTGTCAACCCGCACGACCTGGGCACCCCTGCCCTCGAGCGGACCGTCCTCCACGGGCAGGTCGTGCCAGGAGCGCAGCGTGAGCCGCCAGTTGCCGTCGGCGGTGATGAGCAGGGAATTGTGCGGTCCGTCGTTCAATTCGTGCACGGTGTCGATCAGCCATTGGACGTCGAAGCCATCCCCCAGCGCCTCACCACTGACGATCGGCAACGCCGAACCCGTGTTGAACAGATTCAGATAACCGACACAGTCGTCACATTCGAAATCCACGACCGTTGCGAAGTCGCCGAGTCGCTCATAGGCAACCTCGGCGTTGCCGGTCCCATGCACCACCACCGGACGCGCGGTGTCGAGCGTGTGCGCCTGGCGGGGAAAGTCCGGCCCCGGTTGCGGATCGGGTTCCCCCGCACCCCCGCCAGCGCCCTGACGGAGGAGACACGCATCCCTCTGGGCGGTGTCCGCTCCCCGCGAGTCGGGGACGCCGCCCGGTGGCTCCTGAGCCGCGCGTACGCCCACCAACAACAGCAACGCGAGCACGCTGCCGATGGCAACGGCGATGATACCGTCACGCACGGAATGGGGATATGCGGGCACGATGCGAGCTTACGCTCTCCCGCCTACGCTGGAGACGATGAATGCACGTCCCCGGCTGACTCCCGGTCTGTCGTTCGCCGATCGCCGTGACGGCTGGGTCGGCGATATCGCGCTGGCCGGGTTGTTGTTCGCACTCGCCGCCGTGTTCCCCTATGTGATCGGCTTCCACTATCTGGTCAGCCCGATCGAGCTCCAGTTCCTCGTCTCGGTCGCGCTGATCGCGCCGCTCGCCCTGCGCAGCCACTATCCGTTGGTCATGCTGGTCCTGAGTGGGACGGCCGGTGTCGCGCACCTGCTCGTCGCCAACGGCCCGTTGCCCGCTCTGGTGGTCGTCCCGGTCGTCGTCTATTCGGTGGCGCGCGAGGTCGATGCGGTGAGTTCCCGGAGTGCGGTGCTGATCGGGATGTTCGGGGCGATCGTGGGGCCGACGCACTGGTACCTCTCGAACGGCTGGGACGTCAACTTCCTCGTCGTGGTGATGCTGGTGTGCACGGGGATGGTGCTCACGCCCTATGTGATCGGCCGCCGCCTCCGGGAGTCCGCCAAGGCCAAGGAGGCCGCGGAACTGCTCGAGCACGAGCGGGTCCAGACGCTGTTGGCCGAGCGCGACCAGCGGGCCCGGATGGCAGAGATCAACGCCCGCCAGCAGATCGCCAGGGAATTGCACGACATCGTCGCCCACTCGGTGTCGGTCATGGTTGTGCAGGCCGAGGGCGGCCGGGCGCTCGCGGCGAAGAAGCCCGAGAAGGCGGCGGAAGTGCTGGAGACGATCGCCGGCACCGGACGGGAGGCGTTGGTCGAGATGCGGCGGATCGTCGGCGTACTCCGTGACACACCGGATGAGGAGTCGACGTACGCCCCCATGCCCGGCCTTGATGACATCGCCGAGATGGTGCACCGCACCGGCGACCGAGTGGTGCTCCGCACGACCGGGCACCAGCCTTCGTGCGGTCCGGCGACCCAGCTGACCGTCTATCGGATCGTCCAGGAAGCCTTGACCAACTTCCTCAAACACGCGGGTCCTCGCGCACGGGCAGAGGTCGAGCTGCGTTTCGGTGCCGACCGCATCACGATCGAGATCAGCGACGACGGTCTCGGCTCGGGGGCCCGGTCCGACGGCCTGGGCTATGGGCTCAAGGGCATGCGTGAACGAGTGTCGGCCATGGGTGGGACACTCGAAGCGGGGCCGCGAGCCGATGGAGGCTTCCGCGTCTGTGCCGTCGTGCCGCTGACCTCGACGGGCAGCCATCGTCGAGTGGGCTCGCACTCCCGCGAACAACCGAAAGGACCCCCGTGATCCGTGTATTCCTGGTCGACGACCAGTCCCTCGTCCGCAGCGGGTTCCGGATGCTGATCGAGGCCGAGGACGACATCGAGGTCGTCGGTGAGGCCTCCGACGGCGCCGAGGCGGTGGCGGCGCTGATCGAGGACCCGGCCGATGTCGTGCTCATGGACATCCGGATGCCCGTCATGGACGGGGTGGAAGCGACCCGGCGGATCGTGCGGGCGGACCTGGGGACGCGGGTGCTGGTCCTGACCACGTTCGACCTGGATGAATATGTGTTCGCGGCCCTGAAGGCCGGCGCGTCCGGGTTCATGCTCAAGGACGCTCGCCCGGAGGAGTTGTTGTCGGCGATCCGTGACGTCGCGGCCGGTGATGCCGTCGTGGCCCCCAGTGCGACCCGGCGGCTGCTCGACCACGTGGTCCCGTCCCTTCCGGCAGCCCCCGCGACCGGGCCGGATCCGCGGCTCGACGTGCTGACCGACCGGGAGCTCGAAGTGCTGACCGAGATCGCCACCGGGGCGACGAACTCCGAGATCGGCGCCCGGCTCTACATGGCCGAGGGCACCGTCAAGACCCACATCGGTCGCCTCCTGTCGAAGCTCCAGGCCCGGGATCGGGTGGGGCTGGTGCTGTTCGCGTACGAAACGGGCGTCGCCGGACGCTGATCGGCTCCCGATCGACCGGGACAACACCCGGACAACACCTCAGCGCACTCGGACAACACCCGCGGATCTTCGGACAACACGTTGCGCAACAGCCGCTGGAAAGGCTCATGGCATCACCTGTCGAGGGGAAGTGCCATGGGAGTCAGCGAGCTGGTGCGGGAGTTCGAGTGGTTGTCGGAGAGGGGTACGCCGCGGGTCGCGCTGTGGGCAGATCGGCAGCCGGCGCTGGCCGGGTGCGTGGAGTTGGGCGACGTGCTCAAGGCCGTCAGGGCCGATCCCGACCCGGCGCTGCACGCGCTCCTGAGCGAGTTGAGGGCCGGCTGTCTGTTGGCGGCTCGGGTGGTGCTCCACGCGCTGCTGCCGAAGATGATTGTGATGTCGCGGGCCGATCGGGGCGC
The DNA here is from genome assembly GCA_012839035.1 of Propionibacterium sp. GTDB lineage: Bacteria > Actinomycetota > Actinomycetes > Propionibacteriales > Propionibacteriaceae > Enemella. The sequence continues at coordinate 21,704 of DUOB01000016.1, read as the reverse complement.
GTTCGTGATGGACTATGTCGCTCACCTGTGGCTGCGAATTCTGGATTATCCGCTGGATCGGCGTCCGCAGCGGATCGCGGCCAACCTGGCGCTCGACACGCTGAAAGCAGTCCAGGCCGAGCGGCGGCAGGGCGTTGTGCTGCTTGAGCCGCATCGGTTCACCGAGGTGCCGGTGCTGGTCGATCCTGATCCTCCGCGGAAGACCCGAGGACTGCTCCGCACCGCCCTGGACCGCGGTTTGGTGGACCCACACACGCACGCGATCCTCGCGAGCGTCTACGCAGACGGCTTCAGTGCCAAGGAGGCAGCGCGGCGATACGGTGTCTCACCGATCACGATCCAGCGGCGGTGCCGCCGTGGCGTGAAGAGGCTGGCCGCGCACGCCGATGAACTCGCGACGGCGCTCTGATGCAAGCTTGTCTAGCCCTCACTTGCCTTGCGTGTCTAGTGCTCACTGGACTACTCTCATGAAGAGACGTCAGGTGATTCAGCGGATCCGTGAGGAAGCGGAGCGCCGCAACCTTTCGTTCGCTGTGTTCGAGCTCGCCCGGCATTCAGCAATCTCTGTGGGCTCGACGACGCGAACCTTGGGACGGCACCGTGAAATAGATGACCTCACAGCACGGAAATTCTTCGACCAGTTCGCGCCGGAGTTCGGGAAGGGGTGGTGGCGATGAGCCGGGTGTTCACGGTAACTGCCGAACGTGGCCGAGACGATTGGTGGGTGCTCAACTGCGACGAAGTGGGAGCCGTGAGCCAGACCAAACGCCTCAGTCGGGCTGCGGATGAGATGCGCGAGGCCATCGCGCATCTGGCCAAGGTTCCGGAGGAGTCCTTCGAGATTGACGTCGTCCCACTGCTGCCGTCAGAGTTCGCGAAACATTCTGCCCGCGCACGAGAGCTGCGAAACGAAGCCGCTCGGGCTCAAAGTCGGGCGGCGAGTGAATCACGGCTTGCGGCCGCAACGCTCAAAGCAGCAGGTCTGTCCCTTCGGGATATCGGTCACGTCATGCAGATCTCCCACCAACGAGCGGCCCAGCTGACCACCGCAGCCGACCCAGACCGATGACGCACTGACCGAACACGCCTGCCGAGCAGGGGCTGATGACAACTGTCATCCGGAGTTCGTGACATCGCACCCTCATGGAAACCCACCGATCTCGCGACGCTTGATGCATGACGAACGAAGCGGCGATCACGCTCACCGGACTCACCAAGACCTACGGGTCCCTCACCGCGGTCGACAACCTCGATCTCGAGGTCCCGGCGGGCCAGATCCTGGCCCTGCTCGGCCCGAACGGCGCCGGCAAGTCCACCGCCACCGAGATGATCCTCGGCCTCACCAAGCCCGACGCCGGAACCGTGCGCGTGTTCGGGAACGACCCCACGACCGCCGTCCGCCGCGGCGACACCGGCGCGATGCTCCAGAACGGCACCCTGCTGTGGGACTCTTCGGTCGCCCGGCTGCTCAGGATGATGCATGGTCTGCATGTGCATCCGCTGCCGTTGGAGGAGGTCATTGAGCGCGCGGATCTGGGCTCGATCCTCAGGTCCAACACCAACAGGCTCTCCGGGGGTCAGGCGCAGCGGGTGCGGTTCGCGCTCGCGATCATGGCCGACCCGAAGCTGCTGCTGCTCGACGAGCCCACGGTCGGCATGGACGTCGACGCCCGCCGCCGCTTCTGGGCCACGATGAACGAGCTCACCGCCAGCGGCCGCACGGTCGTGTTCGCGACGCACTATCTGGACGAGGCGGACGAGTTCGCCGACCGCATCGTCGTGCTCAACCGAGGCCGTCTCGCCGTGGACGGCACCGGCGCGGAGATCAAGCGCATCGTCGGCGGCCGTCAGGTCAGTTTCATCGGGCCCGACCGCGATTGGACAGACGTCCCCGGCGTCGTCACCAGCGAACGCCACGCCGACCGGACCATCCTGCACTGCGCGGACGCCGACGCCACGCTCCGCGCCCTGTTCACCGGCCCCGACGCAGACAGCATCCGCGACCTCGAAGTCAACGCCCCCTCCCTCGAGGACGCGTTCCTCAGCGTCGTCACAGCAGCGCCCGGTCAGCCATCTGCCGCGCCCGTCGTCGGGTGAGCCAAGGCTTCGAGACGGCCCTTCGGGCCTCCTCAGCCAGCGTCCCCACAACTCACAGAAGGAGTCCCCATGACCCCCATCGCGCTCACCTCGGCCCGCACCATCGATGCGACCACACGCGCGACTCCGCGTACGCCTCGCTTCCTCCACTATTTCCTCCACAGCCTCGGCCACCTCGTGCGCGACTGGTCGTTCCTGGCGTTCCTGATCGCGATGCCGGTGACGATGTACCTCTTCTTCTCCGGCATCTACGGCGATCAGATGACCGAGGGCGGCGTCACGGTGGCGGCGATCATGATGGTCACGATGGCCACGTACGGCGGGCTGGGCGCCGCCATGAGCGCCGGCACCAGCATTCAGTCCGAGCGTTCGTCCGGCTGGTTCCGCCAGCTGATGCTCACCCCGCTCACGCCGACGGAGTTCGTGGCCAGCAAGGTCCTCACCGCCGTCGCGGCGGTTGTTCCGGCGCTGGTGGCGGTGGCGGTGGCGGGGATGATTCGGGGAGTACGCCTCCCACTCGACACATGGCTCAGCATTCTGGGCCTGCTGATTCTGGCCCTGCTGCCGATGGTGATCCTCGGTCTGGTGATCGGGCTGTGGTTCAAGCAGCAGACCGCCAGCGCCGTCACCACGCTCACGATGCTCACACTGTCGATGGTCGGTGGCCTGTGGTTCCCGCTCGACATGATGCCTGAGTTCATGCAGACGATCGGCAAGCTCCTGCCGTCGCACTGGGCCGGTCAGATCGGGATCTGGCCCATCGTGGGCGGCGGCTTCCCATGGCACGGAGTGCTCGTCCTCGCCTGTTGGGTCCTCGGGCTCATCGGACTCGGTGCCCTCGGGTATGGTCGCGCGGTCCGCAGCTCGCGGCGGTGACCAAGCACCGCAGTTCGCGGCGGTGATCAAGCACCGCAGGTGGCGATGGTGAGCGAGAATCGTTGATGAGCAACGAGAGGATCCCCATGCCGAACCCGGCCCGCGACACCACGGCTCCCGCCTTCGATCCGGAGGCCCAGGAGCTGCCGTGGTGGCGTCGGATGATCGCACAGGGGTTCGGCTATTTCGCGCCGAGCACGATCTTCGTGGTGATCCCGGTCGTCTTTTCGATCGGGCAGCCGCTCCCCACCCTGGCCCTGGTGTCCCTCGCGTCCCTGCTCGTCGGCGTCCTGTTCGTCGGCACCACCCTGATCATGCACTGGCCGGAACCGCGGCGCTGGATCTGGCTCACCGCCATGGTCGGCACATTGGTTGCGCTCGGCGCGGCGAGCGGCGGCGACGCCCGGCCCACCTATTTCGCCTCCTATGTGACCGCCGCCGCCGCCGTGCTCATTCCCTGGCGCCGGTCACGCATCCTGATCATCGCGGTCACGGTCTTCGTCCTCCTGGTCGCGTTGGTGCAGCGCGATCTCTTCGGGATCGTGATGGCCGCCATGGCGTTTGCGATCAGCCTGTCGATCGCCCTCGGCATCGAGACGGAGCGAACGCGCCAAGCCCTGCGCGAGGCCGAGGAACGCACCGCCGTGCTGGCCGTCGCCGCCGAGCGGGAACGCATCGGCCGCGACCTGCACGACATCCTCGGTCACTCCCTGACGACGATCGCCATCAAGGCCGACCTGACCAGGCGACTCCTGGGCCGCGACGACGATGCCGCCCGCGCGGAGGTCGAGAGCCTCGCCACCGTTGCCCGCCAAGCGCTGGGCGATGTGCGGGCGACGGCCTCGGGGATGCGGGAGGTGCGCCTCGCCACGGAGATCGCCTCGGCCCGATCGGTGCTCGCCGCCGCCGGAGTCGAGGCGATCACTCCGACGGCGATGCCCGTCCTCGACGACCAGCGCTCGGAACTCTTCGGCTATGTGCTGCGGGAGGCCGTGACGAACGTCGTCCGGCATGCCGAGGCGACCACGTGCACGATCACCTGTGACGATGCCCGGGTGACGATCAGCGACGACGGCCGGGGCCTGGGCGGACGGGCGGTGCGCAACGGACGGAACGGCAGCGGCCTCGCGGGGTTGCGCACCAGAATCGAGGAGGCTGGAGGCACGTTGCTCGTGGAATCGGCACCGTCGGGAACCACGCTGACCGCCCACCTGGAGGCCGCCCGATGACACAAGACCCGGCCGGCCGGGCAACAGCCGGGACCACCCGCGTCCTCATCGCCGACGACCAGACCCTCATCCGCACCGCCCTGGCCACGATGCTCGCCATCGAGGACGACCTCGACGTGGTGGCGCAGGCCGAGTCGTGCGGTGCCGCTGTCCACCAAGCGGCCTCGACCCAGCCGGACGTCGTTCTTCTCGATGTGCAGATGCCCGCAGGCGGACTGGACGTGGACGACGGGATCGACGCACTGCCCCATCTGCTCGCGGCGGCGCCGGAGGCCAGAGTGATCGTGGTCACCACTTTCGGTCGCCCAGGCTATCTCCGACGGGCGTTGGAGGCCGGTGCCATCGGGTTCCTGGTCAAGGACACGCCGGTGGACCGGCTGATCGACGGGATCCGCAAGGCCGCCGCCGGCCTGCGCGTCGTCGATCCCGAGCTCGCCGCTGCGTCGCTGTCGATCGGGGCGTCGCCGCTCAGCGAGAAGGAAGGGCTGGTCCTCGCCGCCTCGACCGGTGGGGTGTCGACGAGCGAGATCGCGCGGACCGTGCACCTGTCCGAGGGCACGGTGCGCAACTATCTGAGCTCCGCCATCGGCAAGCTCGGGGCCCGGAACCGCGCTGAGGCACTGCGCCTGGCCACGGAGAACGGGTGGGTTTAGGAGACAATGGATGGGTCCAGCCGGACCATAGCTCGGGCTCGCACCGGGTCACCGCCAGCAGAATTCGCGGCATGTCAACCCGCCAGCGCAGGACTAGAATGAAAGGTTGTGAACACTCCCCCGAGCCAATGGGCACAGATCGTGGCGGCAGACCCGCAGCATTCCCACCGCTACGCCGAACGCTTCCGTGACCTCGAAGCCCGCGGCCAGGACATCTATGGCGAGGCCCGCCTGCTCGACGCCATGCTCGACCGTGGCGCGCACGTCCTCGACGCCGGCTGTGGCGCAGGCCGAACGGGCGGCTATCTCGCCCGACAGGGTCACCGAGTGGTCGGTGTCGATCTCGATCCCGTTCTGATCGAAGCCGCGGCCCAGGACTTCCCCGGCCCCACCTGGCTCGTCGGCGATCTCGCCGAACTCGACCTTCCGAGCCGCGGCGTGCCCGATCTCTTCGACGCCATCATCTCCGCCGGCAACGTGATGACGTTCCTCCACCCGGCCACCCGCGTCGCGGTGCTCACCCGCATCGCCGAGCACCTCGCACCCGAGGGTCGCGCGGTCATCGGATTCGGTGCAGAGCGGGGCTATTCGTTCGATGCGTACGCCGCAGACGTCGCCCGGGCCGGCCTCCGGATCGATGCCCGGTTCGCCACCTGGGACCTTCGACGCTTCACGGGCACCTCGGACTTTCTCGTGAGCATCCTGTCCCGCGCCTGAACGAACGCACGCCGGCAAGTCTGGCCCCGGCAGGCCGGATTCTCTCCCGTGTGAAAGCCTTGGTCGATATTTCATCAGGGATGATCCCTTGCCGGTCCGGCACCTAGCGGCTCGTCAGCTCCGTTCCGCGAGATACTCCCGGAGCAGCCGGGTTTCGGACGTCTGGACCTCGATGATCGCCGCCGCCAGCCGGCGCGCCTCGTCCTGCGTGGCGTGGTCCACCGCCAGTTGCGCCATGTCCAGCGCGCCCTCGTGATGGGTGATCATGAGCTCCAGGAAGAGCCGCTCGGCCTCGACCCCCTGGGCGTCACGCAGGCGCTGGATCTGCTCCGGCGTCGCCATCCCCATCGCGGCCATGGCCTCCTCGTGGGTGTGCCCGTGCTCGTGACCGAATTCGGTCATCCACTGCATCTCGGGCTCCGCGCTGTTCTGGGAGAGGCCCCAGGCGTCGAGCCAGCCATACATCTGTCCGGCCTGGTGGGCCTGGCTGTTGATGATGTCGTAGGTCAACGTCTCCAGCGCCGGATCGTCCGTCTTGTCGCGGATGATGAACGACAGCTCGACCGCCTGCCGATGATGGGTCTGCATGTCCCGGGCGAAACCCGCATCGACTCCTTCGGCCGCCGGGGCGCCCCCGGCTCCACGGCCGAGCAGGAACCCACCCACTCCGACGGCGAGAGCGATCGCCAGCGCCAGCGCCACGAGGCCGGCGGCCCGGATCCGCGAGATGTGCACGGCTTGTTCGCTCATCACGCCACCTTCCCCGGTGCGCTCAGACCGCCCGTGCAGGCCGCACCGGGTTCCGGTGTCTGCGGGCCCATGCGATAGGTCCGGATGAACTCGGCGAGCCGGGGATCATCCGCGGACTCGAGCTTCAGCTGGTGCCCCCATGCGGAGGCGATGACGGGAGCGTCCTGACCCGGATAGGGCGACAGGACCGTATAGGTGCCCGGCAGCGCATCCTTCAGCGTCGCCACATCGGCTGCGGGCAGCTCAGGCTGATAGGTGACCCAGACGGCGCCGTGTTCCAGGGAATGCACTGCGTACTCATTCGGAACCGGTTGTTCATAGACCCCGCAATTCAGCCAACTCGGCCGGTGGTCGCCGCCCACGGGCGGCTCCATCGGATAGCTCACGGGCCCGCTGGTGTGATTCGCGGAGACCTCGAAGGTCTGCACCGCGCCAAGGTCCGGGCGGTTCGACACCTGCCGCACCGCGCCGATGACGAACGTCGCCACGACCGCCAGCACGACGACCGTCGCCGCGCCCCAGATCATGAGCGTACGCCGACGTTCCCGCCGCGCGAGTTTTGCTTGTTCCTGCCGGATTTGTTCTCGTCTGTTGCCAGCCACGCGAACAGAGTATTTGCTGTTTCAATGAATCGTCATCACTGACGCACGCGCAAATTCCCCTGGCCGGGCAGGACCGACACGAACCCGGAGCAGCACGCCGGTCGCAGGGGACGGCCGCCGGGTGGCAGACTGACTCGCTGAACGGATCACCAGGGAGGTGGCGGTGAGCGACGAATCTCGGGCCGAGACGCGAGAGCTGGCGCTGGGCAGTGAGGAGGGCCTCACGCCGCAACGCGAAGGCCCCCGCGCAGCCACGGGTTCGGCTGCAGAACCCCATCCGATCGTCTACAACCACTATGGACCGCACCGGAACGGTCTGCCGCCCATGCGGAAATACATCCGGGAGCTCTGGCAACGCCGAGAGTTCGCGATCGAACTGTCCCGCTCCAACATGCGGGCGTCGAGTTCCGACACCTTCTTCGGCCAACTCTGGTTGGTGCTGAACCCACTGCTGATGGCGGGGGTCTATTTCCTGCTGGTCGCCATCCTGACCAGCCGCGCATCAGCCAACCCGAACTATTTCGCGCACCTGACGACGAACCTGTTCGTGTTCACCTTCGTGGTGACGTGCGCCAACGCGGGCGCCACGTCGGTGACAACGGCCGGGAAGATGATCCTCAACACAGCGTTCCCGCGGCTGTTGATCCCCTTGGGTGCCGTGCACACCGCGTTCTTCCGGTTCATCCCCACGATCATCGTCACGATCGTGATCTTCGTCGTGACCAGCCTCCTGGGTGGCGACATCGGCTGGGGGCCGCAGCAGCTGCTCGCCCTCTATTTCCTGTTGATGATGCTGCTCTTCGGAGCCGGCCTGGCCGCGTTGTTCTCGACCATGCAGGTCTATTTCCGGGACACCAACAACTTCCTGCCCTATTTTGTGCGGATCTGGACCTATCTCTCCCCCATTCTCTGGACCGTCGAGATGGTCGAGGGCCGCGCCGGTGGCCTGCACACCTGGGCCCAGCTGAACCCGGCCTATCACCTGCTCGGTGGGTACAGCGGTTTGCTGATGAACGGCGAGATCCCGCTGCTCGGCACCTGGCTGATCGCCGCCGCCTGGGGCGTGGGCACGTTCGCCGTCGGTGCCCTGCTCTTCATGACGAGGGAGCGTGAGTTCGCTGTCCGCATCTTCTGATTCCCGCAAAGGGCGCACCCGGACCACCCGGGACGGCTATGTGCTCGAACCCGACCGCACCGACCTGGCGGTCCGGGTCAGCGACCTCAAGATCACCTATCGGACCACGTTCGAGAAGCGGCCCACCCTGAAACAGGCCGTGATCCGCATGGGCCGGGGCACCCGGCAGGTCCACACGGTCGAGGCACTCAAGGGCGTCTCCTTCGAGGTCAAGAACGGCACGACAATGGGGGTCATCGGCGCCAACGGGGCCGGCAAGTCCACCCTGCTCCGTGCCCTCGCCGGGATCCTGCCGCCCACGTCCGGCCACATCGAGACGTGGGGCAAGGCCTCCACCATGCTCGCGCTCGGGGTCGGGTTCAACAACGCCCTCACCGGACGGGAGAACATCATCCTGGGCGGCCTCGCAACGGGGCTGTCCCGCAGAGAGGTCCGCCAACGCGCCCAGGAGGTCGGTGACTGGGCGGAGGGCGGGACCGATCCCTTCATCGACCGGCCGATGCGGACCTACTCGTCCGGCCAGTCCGCCCGCGTCGGATTCTCCGTCGGCGTCCACATGGACCCCGACATCCTCATGGTCGATGAGGCCCTCTCCACCGGTGACGCCGGCTTCCGCGAACGGGCGGCCGCCAAGCTCGAAGAGCTCCGGGCCCGTTCCCGCGCCATGTTTTTCGTGTCCCATGGGCTCGCGTCGGTCCGGGAACTCTGCGACGAGTGCATCTGGCTCGACCACGGCCGGCTGATGATGCGGGGCCACCCCGACGACGTCACGCAGGCCTATCTCGAATTTCTCCACGTGAAGAACTCGGAGCAGAATTCCGAGGAAGTCTGAGACCCCTCTCCTTCCTAAAGTGGAACAGTGCTGAGGACCTGGAAGCGCTGGATCGCCTATCCGCTCGTTATGCTGGCCGTGCTGCTGCTGGCGACGGTCCCCCACTGGTATTCCCGGAACAGCCAGGCGAATGCGGCCACCAATCAGTTCACGATCACCAGTTTCACCGGCGATTACGTCGTGGAGCCGCAGCCGGACGGGACGACCGACGTGCTGGTGACCGAACACATCCGAGCCTCCTTTCCCAAGGCCTATACCAACCGCGGCATCCTGCGGGCCATCCCGTTGCGCTATCAGGACCACAGGAACAGCCTGACCGAGCTGGAGGTGACGGGCGCGGTCCGCACGAGCGCCTCCAGCAATCGCTCCGATCAAGGGGACACCCCTGTCACCCCTCAGCCCTATGAGCGCACCGAGGAGAAGGACGTGGTCCTCCTGCGCATCGGTGATCCCCAGCGCACACTCCGCTCCGGGACACACGAATGGTGGATCCGCTATCGACTGGGCGACATAGCCCTCAACACGCCCGACGGGACCGCCCAGGAGATCTATCTCGACGCGAACGGTTCGGGGTGGGAGGTGCCGTTCGACAAGGTGACCGCCCGCCTGCATGTCCCCGCCGGACTCGCGTCGCGACTCAACGGCGACTCCGCCTGCTACTGGGGGCCCGAGGGCGCGACGAACCGGTGCCGGATCACGAGCCGCACCGGCGACGACACGACGACGTTCACCGGCACGATCGGCAACCTCGACCGGCGCTCGGGTCTCACGCTGGCCGTCGGTTTCGAGAACGGGACGTTCCCGGTGGCCTATACGCCGACGCGCACGCCCGTGCCGTGGTGGCTGTGGGTCCTGCCCGGCATCAGCCTCCTCTTCTGGCTGGTCAGCCTGGGCCGGTATCTCCGCAACCGCGGGATCAGCAGACCCCGGGTCCTGGTGACGGAATACCGCCCACCCAGGGAGGTCCCCGCCCTCGCCGCAGCGGACATCATGGGCCGCCCCGAGAAGGGCCCCACCGCACAGTTGCTGGAATTCGTCAGGGCCGGCGTACTCCATCTCGAAGTCCGCCAACCAACCGAGCCGCGCCCGGACGGTCCACCCGGGCCCCTCGGTTTCCTCGCTCGCCGACGGCTGCGGCGTTCGCTGAGCATCCCCCGCGACGACTTCGATGCGATCAAGGACGACACCCTGCGGATGGTGATGAAGGGATACTTCGGCCTGGGGTTCGACTCCCGCGACACGTCCGTCGCCGCAGAGCTCGCGCGGAAGCAGGAGGAGCTGGTGATACGCGGCGGTTGGCGGGAGTGGGGTCACGAGCGGCCCGGCTGGTTCGGGTTCATGGTCTTCTGTCTCCTGGTGGCCGGGGGGATCGGCATGTACGCCGCACATCCGCGCGGCCAGGATTTCTGGTGGGCGCTGCTCTCCGGGGTCGGTGCGATGCTGTTGCTGATCGCCGCTCTCTATCGGGCCCCGATGTTCGGGCCGCTGACCGAAGAGGGTCGGCGGGTGCGGCATCACCTGTTGGGACTGAAACACTTCATCGCGATGTCCGAGGCGAATCGGATCGCATGGCTGCAGGGCGTCGAGAGCTCTCCCGTCACCCGCAACGACGATCACGCGGCGCTGGTCAAGATCTATGAACCGCTGCTGCCCTATGCGGTGATCTTCGGCCTGGAGAAGTCCTGGATCGCCGTGCTCGGCGAGCATCAGCGCGGCATGCCCGCGACCGACCACTGGCTCGCCGTGACCCAGTCCCTGTCGTTGGGGGATCTGGTGCGCACGATCGATCAGGGTTCATTCGGAAATCGCCAGAGCACCGGCGGCTATCGACTCATCGGCGCCACGAACCAGTCGATCGGCGAGGGTTTCCGCGGGGTCGGGGAGATCATGGGAGACGCGCTCTCGGCGATGGGCAGCAACAACGACGGGGGCGGGTCCCGCGGTGGCCGGCGCGGTGGCAGCAGCTGGAGTTCCGGCGGGTCCCGCGGTGGTGGGCGTTCCGGTGGCGGCATGGGTGGTGGCGGCGGCGGGGGCTGGTGAGGTCCGCGGCTGACGACGTCCCGGGCGTCCAGGGACCGGACCGCCGGGACCGGATCGGCCGGTCCGCCCCCGCGAACACCCGGGACTGGTTCTCGGATCCGTCAACTAGGCTGGCGAAATCCTAAGCCCAGGGGAGTCAGATGGAGTTCTTCCACGGCCTGAAGCGCCTGTGGCGCCACCGGCTTTTCCGTCGACTCGTCGCCGTGCGCATCGGGACCCAGGCCTCCGATGGGATCCTGCAGGTCGGCATGGCGGCCTATGTGCTGTTCTCCCCCCAGCAGCAGCCGGATGCGGGCTCGATCGCGCTGGTGCTCGCCATCACGCTGCTGCCGTTCTCCATCGTCGGCCCGTTCGTGTCGTTCACGCTCGATCACTTCAACCGCCGCCAGGTCGCGGTGATCACGGATGTCATTCGCGTCCTGATCTCCTTGATGCTGGCCGGGCTCGTCCTCAACCCCGGGCTGCGGGAGAGCTGGACGATGTGGCTCTTCTATGGCGGCGTGCTCGTCGCCATGAGCCTCAATCGCTATCTGATGGCAGGGCTCTCCGCGGCGCTGCCGCACACGGTGGACAAGGACGAATATCTGATCGCTTCGTCGGTCATGCCGACGATCGGCCCGGCGGGAGTGCTGATCGGTGCAGCCATCGCGACCGGCATCCGGTTCGGGGCGAGCACGCGCATGGAGACCTATCAGGCGGATGCCCTGATCTTCCTGACCGCAGCGATCGGATTCCTGACCACGGTGGGCCTGGCGTTGGCGATCCCTGCACGTGCACTGGGACCCGACCGCGAAGAAGCGTCCGCACCCGTGCCCAAACCGCGCGATGTGCTGGACGGTCTGGTCGGCGCGGTGGGCCATCTCCGGGAGCGCCGACCGGCCGCCATTGGCCTCGTGACGATCGGTGCGCAGCGCATCCTCTATGGCATGACGCAGGTCGCCACCATCCTCCTGTTCCGCAACTGGTTCCACGAGGTCGAGAACGTCGAGGCCGCGATGGCGGACATCGCGCTCTGGGCCGGCGCGACGGGGGCGGGCTTCATTGCATCGGCCGTGGCGGTGCCGCCGTTGGCGCGTCGCCTGGGCGTACGCCGCACGATGGTGCTCCTGTTGGTCGGCGCCGGGGTGCTCCAGATCGTGCCGGGCTCGATTTTCACGCTGCCGACCCTCGTCGCCGCCGGGTTCGGTCTCGGCCTTGGCTCCCAGGCCCTGAAGATCTGCGTCGACACGCTCGTCCAGGCGCACGTCGAGGGCAACTTCAAGGGCCGCGTGTTCACGCTCTATGACATGATCTTCAACGCCTGTTTCGTGCTGGCCGCCTGCCTCGTGGCGCTGATCTTCCCCCACGATGGGCACACACTCGTCGGTTTCGTGGGCCTGGGCGGCCTGCTGATCGCCGTCGGGGTGGGGTTCTCGCTCCGCACCCGGGTGATCGGATCCGTCGCGTTCGACCGGGGCACGGAGTTCGATCCGCACCACCAGCACACCGCCCGCGCCCGGACCTGACGTCACCCGTGTTCGCAGCCAGCCTATTGAGCCTGCGGACGCCCGTCAGCCCCTGAGCCCGGGGTGTGCCCGGCCGGCACCAGAGCCGGCCGGGCACAGGCTCACTCGTGGTCGTGCCCCTCGTGATCCCCGTCGGCGTCATCACCGTGATCGTGCCCGTCGTGATCCCCGTCGGCCTCATCCCCGTGAGCGTCAGCGAGGCCCACATCCTGGATCTCGTTCGGCACGTGCGGCAGCGTCACGCTGTCGACCGCCTTGGCCGAGGGCAGGTGCACTGCATGCAACTGGGACGAACCCGGCTCGGTGACATAGGCAATATTGCCCACGACGCGCAGCGCCGGCCGCGGGTGTTGCCAAGTCTCCGACTCCTCCCAGGGCTCGGTGACCTTGATCGATTCCGTGATCGTGGCCTGTTCCGGGTCGATGACAGCCAAGTTGCCATCGGTCGTCAGGACCAGAGCCTCGCCGTTCGGGCCACGACCGAGGGAGCGGAAGGAATAGCTCGCCGGGAGTTCGACCAGCCGCAGCGAGTCCGCGGTGGTGTCGATGAGTGCCACCCGGGTGGGCCGCTCAAGCGTGGCCTCCTTGTCGACCTTGTAGTCAGCGAGCACATAATCACTCACGGGGCTGCCCGCCTGGTTGCCGAGCCGGCCGTACGCATCCGGCGCCGGAACCTTCGTGATCTCCGTGCCTCTGATGACCAACGTGCCATCGTTACAGCCCACGGAGACCGCCTCGCGCGCCGCAGCCTCGCCGTGGAGGCCCGGGCACTCGGTGGTGGTCGCGAGCACTGCACCGTTCTCGTCCAGCACGTTGACGCCGCTGCGGTCCGGCAGCGACACGATCATGCCTCCCTGGACTGGGATCGCGATGCCGTGGTGCGGCTCAAGAACGGTCTCGCTGGCAGCCTCCGGGCCCTTGGTGATCTCGTGGGGGTCGAGCACCTGGATCGTGCCCGCCCCGTCGCTGAAGAGCGCGAGGCGTCCAGCATGAACGACGGCGTGGCCGGGCTTCGGCGCCGGGAACACCGTCTCGGTCAGCTTCGGCTCGTGCCCATACAGATGGAAATGATCATCGTGACCGCGCACTTCAACGCCGGTATCGAGAACGTGGAAACCTTCCCCTGTGGAGACGAGCAGATGACGCTTGTCCCCGGCCGCGTTGAGGCGGAGAAAGCCGTCCAGTGGGAGATCGGCCAGGTGCTTCATGGACTCCTCCTCCACGATCATCACCCCGCCGTCATAGGTAATGCCCAGGCGCGCATTGGCGACCTCGGGCGCCGAGGCCGCCTGCATGGTGGCATCGGGCGAAGCGGCGGGGGTCGTGGGTTCACCCGGCCCGGCGCAGGCCGAGAGAGCGACCACTGCGATCGCGGCCAGCGCGGGAGGACGCAGTCGGTGGGGGATTCGCATGGCAACCTTTCTGATAATGACAACGGGTTGCATTAGAACACACTGCGGCCCCCCCTTCGCCACCGGCCGCCCGGGACGGGATGTCCCGACAGCAGTGGCGTCAGCCGAGGTCGAGCCAGGAATCCCCCGCGTTCGGCCGCTGCTCCTGGGGACCTGCGGGACGTTGTCGCGGATCGTGCCCGGGCCTGGGATGGCCCTCGGCACCCGGCGGCTGCGGCTCCGCATTCTCACCGGGACGCGCCGCTGCCGATTCCCCCCGATCCTGTGCGGGCTGGGTCACGTTGGTGGGCGCACCGTCCAACCCGGTGGCAGGGCCCGCTGTCTCCGGTGGCTGCCACTGCTGTCCGCTCTGATCCGGCCGATAGGCCTGATCCGTCCCCGCCCCGGGGCGATGGCCTGCGCCGAAGTCCGCCGCGGCGGCAGGAGCGCCGGCGCCCTGCTCCATCCGCGGCCAATTCCCGGGCCCGGGGTTCTCCGCCCGCGGCCCGCGCGATCGACTGGGGGGTGGCCCCCGGCTCCCCCTCGGGAATGGGCGTGACGACCACCGCGGTGCCGAAGGCGCACACCTCGGTGAAGTTCTTGCCGAGGTCACTGGTGTCGAACAGCATGCCGACCACAGCATTGCCGCCCCGGCGCAGGCACTCGCTCCACATCCGGTTCATGACCTCGTTGCGGCTCTCATAAACCACATTCGTCAACTCGGGATGCTCCCCGCCGCCGAGGCTCCGGAAGCCCGCCGCGATGTTGGATCCGAGGTTGGCGCTTCGCACGGTCATGCCCATGACCTGCCCGAGGACAGCCTCGATACGATAGCCGGGAATGCCATTGGTCGTCACGATCAGCATGCGCCCATTCAACCGGTCCCCCGGTGCGCGGGTGGGCGTACCCTCCCTCGATCTCGCGAAACCGCAAGATTCAGGCCTGTTCGGCCCACCACTCCTGCAGCATTTCGCCGGCGCGTTCCGCACCGAGCGGTCCGTGTTCGAGTCGTGCGTCGAGGAGGAACTTGTACGCCTTGCCCACGACAGGGCCGGGCCCCACTCCGAGCAGCTCCATGATCTGATCGCCGTTGAGGTCGGGACGAATGGCGTCGAGCTCCTCCTGCTCGGCGAGCGACTCAATGCGCCGCTCCAGATCGTCATAGGCCCGCCGCAGCCGGGCGGCCTTGCGCTGGTTGCGCGTGGTGCAGTCCGCCCTGGTCAGAATGTGCAGCCGCTCGAGCTGGTCCCCGGCATCCCGCACATAGCGCCGCACGGCGGAGTCGGTCCAGCCGCGGCTGTCGTCGAACATGCCGTCGGAATAGCCGTGGAACCGCAGGTGCAGCTCCACGAGCTGGGCGATGTCCTTGATCTCCTCCCCGGAGAACCGCAGCGCCCGAAGGCGCTTCTTGACCATCTTTGCGCCGACGACATCGTGGTGGTGGAACGTCACCCGGTTGCCGTCGACGAACTTCCTGGTTGCCGGCTTGCCGATGTCGTGCAGCAGCGCCGCCAGCCGGCCGACCAGGTCGGGCTCCGCGCCGCGTACCTTCTCCAGCGCAATCGACTGCTCCAACACCGTCATCGAATGCTCATAGACGTCCTTGTGACGGTGATGCTCATCGACCTCCAGCCGCAGCGCCGGCAGTTCGGGGATGACCCGCGCCGCGAGCCCGGTTTCCACCAGCAGGTTCAGCCCGGGACGTGGATTCTCCGTGAGGACGAGCTTGGAGAGTTCGTCGCGCACCCGCTCCGCGGAGATGATCTCGATCCGCTCGGCCATGTCCACCATGGCCGCGATCACCTCGGGAGCGGGGGCGAACCGGGTCTCCGGAGTGGAGAGCTGGGAGGTGAAGCGGGCGGCACGCATCATGCGCAGCGGGTCGTCGGAGAAGGACTGTTCCGGCGTCCCCGGCGTACGCAACACTCCGCTCGCCAGATCCCGCAGCCCACGGTGGGGATCCACGAATTTGCGCTCCGGCAGCCTGATCGCCATCGCGTTGACGGTGAAGTCGCGGCGCACGAGGTCACCCTCGATCGTGTCGCCATAGCTGACTTCGGGTTTGCGGGAGTCCTCGCGATAGACCTCGGCGCGGAAGGTGGTCACCTCGATGAGCCAGTACGCCTCGCTCCCCTCCCCTTCCTCGGCGGGTACGCGGGCCCCGATCGTCCCGAACGCCTTGCCGATGTCCCACACCGCTGCGCCGGCAATGCCGCGGGTGAACTCCTGGAGGAGTGCCTCGACGTCGTCGGGCCGGGCGGACGTGGTGAAGTCGAGATCGTGCCCGAGCCGACCCATGAGGGCGTCCCGGACCGAACCGCCGACGAGATAGAGCTCGTGTCCGGCGGCCGCGAACAACTCGCCGAGTCGATCCACGACCGGGGCGATCCGCAGCAGCTCGGCCACGGCATTGGTCTGGGCTTCGCTCAACGCATGGGAGGGGGTCTTCGGCACGGCGAGACAGTCTAACCGCCTCCCTCAACCGATCCCGCCCGTTCGTCCCAATCCTCCGCTCCCGGACGTCTTCGGTCACCGTGCCGTCCCGCACTCAGCTTCCCGTGAGGGCGGGCACCCGGCGACTACGATGACCGGGTGAGCAGTCTGGGCCGGGACACGTGGCCGGGAGGCCGGATCCGATCGGTCACCGGTCCTCACGCGACCCGGATCGCCCTGCTGCTGCTCGCCTTCCTGCTCGTGGTCACCGGTGCTTTCGGGTCTCCCGGACCCGCGTACGCCGCGGAGGACCCGACCACCGTCGAAGTGCACCTGACTGCTGCCGACCCCGCGCTGCCGGCCCGTTCGGACACCGTGACGCTGCGCGGGACCGCCCGCAACACCACGGATGAACCCATCGAGGCGGCGCAGGTCGTGCTGTGGCGCCGACGCGCTCCGATCACCGACCTCGGCGACCTGCACTCGATCACCAGCGCTCCGCCCCAGACCGTGACAGGTCAACAGATGTGGATCGAGGGTGGGTACGCCCCGCTGCAACCCGACCAGCCGATCTGGGCCCCGGGGGAGTCCCGGACGTTCGAGGTGTCGGTGCCGATCGCGGCGTTCGGATTCTCCTGGACTCCCGGCACCTTTCTGCTCGGCGCCCAGGTTGTCGGCCGCCCCGGCGGTCGCACGGTCGCGACCCTCGGCCAGGCCCGGATGCTGCTGCCGTTGGGCGCGGATGGGCCAGCCGCCAGCCAGGGCACGAACCGGATCGTCAGCGTCGTCGTCCTGTCCAGCCGGCCGTCGCAGATCGGCCCGGGCGTGTTCGCCGACGACCATCTCGCCCACGAGATCGGGCCGGAAGGGCGCCTCACCGCCCTGCTCAGGACCGCTGAACGCGAGTCGGTGGCATGGCTGGTCGACCCCTCGCTGTTGGACGAACTGACGGCCATGGCCGCCGGCTACTCCGTGCGGACCCCGGCCGGCAACGAGCCGGGCACCGGCACCGACGAGGCGCAGGCATGGCTGTCGGCTTACGCCCGCCTCGACCGCACCCGCGGCTTCCAGCTTCCTTATGCGATCCCCGACCTCGCGATGCTGCACCGAACCGGTCTGGGCGAGGTCGTCCAGGGGACTCGCACCGCCGCCAGCAGGACCGACGGCATCGCCGGGTTGCCGCTGATCGCCTATTCCGCCCGGGGGGCACTCGACACCGAAGCGCTCCGGCGCGCGGAGGCACTGGCTCCGGCCGCGATCCTGGCGGCCACCCCCGAGGCGGCCCGCGGGCTGCTCGCCCCCGTTGCGGGCGCCCCCGTCATCGGCTTCTCGCCCGCCACCACCGCGGGCGGGCCTGGCCCCGGAGCCTCGCACTCACTGATCCAGACACGACAACGCCTGTTGGCGGAGAGTTTCCTGACCGCGGAGACCGAGCCGGGATCGACGACCGTGCGGGTGATCACGAGCACGGAAGCCGCCCAGGCCGACGAGGTGGCACAGGCACCGTGGGTGCAGCCGTTGGCGCTCGGGGACCTGCTGACCGAGGAGCCGGTGCCCTGGGAGCCCCAACTGGCCTATGGCGAGGAACAACGTGCCGCCGAGCTTCCCGATCCGCAGGTGGAGGTGCTCCGGGACATCGTCGGCGGCAATGACGCGTTCATCGGGATGCTGGTCGACGAGGATGAGGCCACCGCTCGGGCCGCGGCCACGATGGCCCGTTCCGCGAGCAGTTGGTGGCGCGGGAACCGGTCCGGATTCGACGCCTTCTCCACACCACTGCTCACCTCCACTCGTCGCCTGTGGGACGGGCAGGCCGTGGAGCTGACCGCGCAGCGCTCGGTGATCATGTCGGGCCAATCGGGGTCGTTCCCGATGACCGTGACGAACAACCTCGACCAGACGATCCGGGTCTCGTTGAACTTCGAATCCTTCCAGCCCCAGCGCCTGTCGATCCCGGTCATGCCGGACATCGTCATTCCGCCGCGTCAGGGCGCAACCGTGAACGTGCAGCCCCATGCCGTCGGCAACGGTCCGGTTCGGATCTGGGCCCAGGTCACGACACCGGGCGGTCGCCCGGTGAGCAAACGCGTGTGGCTGACGGTCGAGGCCACCAACTTCGGCAGGGTTGGTTGGATCATCGTCGTCGCGTCCGGCATCGTGCTGATCGCCACCACTGCGCTGCGGATCCGGCAGGTCCGCCGCGAACGGCAGGCGGCCCGCCGGGCAGCACCCGATGTGCACGGCACGCCGCCGGTCGTGAGGATTGATCCGGCCCCGTCCGCCGGGGACAAGATCGACACGCAGACCGACGAGACGACAGAGAAGGGGACCCAGGTCGGGTCCGACGGAGGAGAACGACCGTGAACAAGAGCCCCGCCACCGCGGCGGACGCACCCGTGGCCGAGGCAGGTGGCGCCACTCGACGGCTGCTCCGGGCACTCGCTGTCATGGGCTCCGGCACGATGGTGTCGCGAGTGCTCGGGCTGGTCCGGGTCGCACTGGTGGCCTTCGTCATCGGCAACGGCACCCCCCAGGCGGACACCTATGCGGTCGCCCTGACCATCCCGACCGCGCTCTATATTCTGTTCGCCGGTGGCGCGCTCAACAGCGTCCTGGTCCCCCAGCTCACCCGTGCGGCGAAGAACGATGCGGACGGCGGGGAGGCGTACACGAACCGCATCACCACCGCCTTCCTGTTGATCCTGCTCACGGTGACGATCGCGGTCACGTTGGCCGCGCCCCTGATCACGCGGATCTATTCGTCGGAGCTGTGGCGAACTCCGGAGATGGCGGATCACTACCGGGCCATGGTGTTCCTCACGATGGTCACGATGCCCGAGGTGTTCTTCTATGGCGCGTTCGTGATCCTCGGTCAGATCCTGAACGCCCGCGACCGTTTCGGGCCGATGATGTGGGCCCCGGTCGCGAGCAACATCATCCAGGTCGCCTCGATCCTGATCTTCCTGTTCGCCTGGGGAAGGACCGACGGCCAGGGCGTGTTCACCCCCGCCCAGATCTGGGTGCTCGGTGGCGGCTATCTGCTCGGCGCAATCGTGCAGGCAGCCGTCCTGGTCGTGTTCCTCGCCCGGATCGGTTATCGATTCCGGCCCCGCTTCGACCTCAAGGGCACCGGTCTCGGCAAGACGTTCAAACTCGCCGGCTGGGCCGTCGGGTTCGTGCTCGTCAATCAGGTCGCGCTCGCCGTCGTCAGCCGCCTGGCGACCTCGGCCACGGCCGGTGGCACGGGTGCGGGTCTGACCGTCTACAACAACGCGTACCTCGTCTATCTCCTGCCCCACTCCCTCATCACCGTCTCGCTGGCGACCGCGATGGTGACCTCGGCCTCCCGCCTCGCTGCCGCCGGGGACACCGCCGGGACAGCGGCCGAGGTAATGCGGACCATGCGTCTCGTCGCCACCGCTCTCGTCCCGGCCGCCCTGATGCTCATCGCGCTCGGGCACCCGATCGCACGGCTGCTGTTCGGCAACGGCACCGGCGCCCGGGACGCCCCCCTGATCGGCTGGACGATCATGGCGCTCGCCGTGGGTCTGGTGCCGTTCACGATCCAACACGTGTGCCTGCGCACCTATTACGCCCTCGAGCGCAACCGGGACACCTTCTTCATCCAGGTGTTCATCGCGGCGTTCCAGATCGGCGCCTCACTGCTCCTGGTGCTGCCCTTCGACCGCCCCCTGTCCGTCGCGCCCATGCTCGGTCTGGCGCTGTCCGCCGCCTATCTGTTCGGGTTGATCGTCTCGTTCCGGCACCTGCGCAAGTTCCTCCCCGATCTCCGGGGAGCCGAACTCGTCCAACACCTCAGCCGGATCACCGTGGCCGTCGCCCCCGGCGCCGCACTCGCCTGGTTCATCACTGACCGCATCGGCGACTCGTTGTTGCGTACGCTGGCGGGACTCGTCATCGGTGGCCTCGTCGTGACCGTTTCCTATCTCGGCCTCAGTCATGTCTTCCATGTCCGCGAGGTCACCCAGATCGTTGCCCGGCTCCGCAGCCGGGGTCGCACGGATAATGGGTCTGCGTCCGGCGTACTCGAATCGGACGAGGACCGCGCAGGTGATGACGAAGGAGGAGCCGACCCCGTGGCAGACGTGCGCAGCACCGATCCTGACCGGGAGAACGACGATGCGGACCTGACCAGGCGGGTGCAGACGGTCGCCCGGGAACCGCTCGCGGAGGAACTCGAACCCCCCGTGCCCCCTGCGGAGGACGGACCCGACGCTCCGACCCGGGCGGTGCCGACCGACGGTCCACGCACCAAGGTCCTCGCCGCCATCGACCCGGATGCACCGACCTCCGCATTGCCGACGAACGAGGACGACCAGGCCGGAGGCGGTGCCGAGGGGACTGATCCGGACGACGATCAGGACAAGGAGGATCAGGACAAGGAGGACACCGCCGAGGAAGTACACCCGATCCGGGTGCGACCCGGCCGTGTGCTGAGCGGACGCTATCGCCTCGACGAGATGCTCGTGCCGCGCGCCGCGACCCAGACCTGGCGGGCCACCGACCAGGTCCTCTCCCGTCCTGTGCTGATCCACCTCCTGCCGCCGGGTCAGGACGATCTGCAGTTGCTCGCCGCGGCGCGCCGCGCCGCCGTAGCCACGGATTCACGCTTCCTCCGCGTCCTCGACGCCCAACCCGGGGACCCTGCGACCGACGGCCGGGAGGGGGAGGACACGGAGGAAGCGGTGGGGCCGTACATCGTGTGCGAGTACGCGCCCGGCCTGTCCCTCGAACGGCTCCTCGCAGCCGGCCCCCTGAGTGCCCTTGAGGCCGCGTGGCTGGTACGCGAAGTCGCCGACGGGCTGGCCGGCATGCACGAGCAGGGGCTCTATCACGAGCGCATCAACCCCGACACGATCGTGATCACGGCCACCGGCAACGTCAAGATCGTCGGCTTTCTCCTCGAGTCCGAACTGGCCCCCGTCAAACAGCATCCGCTCATCCCCAGCTCGGACCCCGAGCGCGTCGACATCGCCGACCTCGGGCGGCTGCTGTATTGCACGCTCGTGTCCCGTTGGCCCGGCGGTCAGGCCCACGGCATGCCCGCGGCGCCCGTCGACGCGGACGGTCAACTGCTGACCCCGCGCCAGGTGCGCGCCGGGGTCTCCCCCGCGCTGGACACGATCTGCGACCGCATTCTCTCCCCGGTGCCTCGTCAGCGCGAGGAACCACTGCGCACGGCGCAGGACGTCGTGCGCGCCCTCAACCACGTGCTGGGGACCGCGAACGCCGCCCAGGATCTCGAGCGGCGCCTGCGCTATCCCGTGCCCGTCGTGCACATGCACGACGAACCCGTCGTGGGAGACATGGACTATGCCGGCTTCGAGACGGCGGCCGGCCTGCCGCTGGCACCGCTCGCCGACCCGGACGCGCGGACCGGTCGCCTGCCCGTGGTCTCGGCGGACGACCCCACCGGCGAGATG
>DUOB01000015.1 GCA_012839035.1 Propionibacterium sp. | reverse complement strand
TTCACCGGCGCATCTTCGGACATCACAATCCCTTCCTGCTTCCTCTCGCTGCCGCCCTTCCCCGTGTGGTCGGCTTTCCCGACCTCTGAGTACTACGACGGCTCCGCCCCACCCGCACCCTTCGGCCGGCAACGCGCCTATCCCCAGGCGGGGAACGGGACGGGTGGTTCCCACGTTCACTGCTGTTCGGTCAACGGGCGAGGCGCCCGGCTTTGCCCCTGCGGCCTCGTCGTGGCTACGCCGTAGACCTTCACCACGACCTGCCGGACCCGACACATGCATCCGTTCCGACAGTTCCCCGCCCCGGACGATCGTCTGGCTGACGACCCCCGGCCGCGGTTACGCACCGCACTCCAGCCCACATCCACCGGATTCGAGCTGGTCGACGATCAAGAGGCGTTACAACACCGGTTCCTCACGTACACCTTCCCGTCTTGCTCACCAGACCCGGCCCATCCGGTAGTACTGGACCGCCCTGACTTTGTCGCGGCTGCTCCCACCCACCCCCGACGTTCCCCAAGGGCAGGCTGCCGCCAGCTTCACCCCGCTGCTACGACAACGGAGCGATGCAGGTCTCTCACCTCCATCCGAAACAACAGCGCCTCGTGGCGCACCACATGCTCATCCACACCGACGGTGGTGACGCCGTGCAGACGCTGTGGGTCGGTGAACAGCCAGTCGGTGGCGGCCCGCGAGGATCGCGTCACTGGCAGTGTTCCACCCGACCCCGAGATTAGCCGCGGTCCGGGCGATCGACAGCCGATCAATCACGATCGATTTCACCGCCATCGTGACCGCGTCCCGCGACAGCTTGCCCCGCGAGGGGGCGGCAGCCTTGATGCAGTGCCGCCACGTCCGCCGACACCCCCGGCAGCGATATCGCGGCACGCGCACCCGCAGGAGGGTCGGTTTCCAGCCGTAGGGCACATGCGCCAGGTCCCGCACGACCGTGTCATGCCGCACGCCCGGACGGCCACAGCCCGGACAGGGGGTCGGATCGGTCGTGGGGGCGCAGACCAAGACAGCGTGGGTGGGCTCGATGTGCTGGCTGAGCACGCTCAGCCCGAGTCGGTCCAAACGGCAGAACGTGTCCAGGCAGGGTGAGGTAGCGTTTCGCACAAGGGCCCTTGGGTTCGAGGGTGGTGATTAGACACCTTCATCCTCACAACCCGAGGGCCCCCTCACCCCGACCGACCCGCCCAGAATTCTCCTCCCGGTCACCCACCCTGTTCTGTGAAGAGCCGCTTTGCCTACCTTCACACGTCAGCCGATCGTCACCTCGTCGCTGAACAGCGAGCTGATCGACTCCCCCGAGTTGTGCCGCTGAACGGCGGCAGCGAACAGGGGCGCGACCGAACGGGTCCGGAGCTTGTCGGGAGTGCGCTCGGGTGTGAGCGGGACCGTGCTGGTGGTCACGATTTCCCTGACATCGTCGCGAGCGTTGAGCCGCTCCACGGCCTTGCCGGTGAACAGACCGTGCGTACAGGCGATGGAGATGTCCTGGACCTCGTATTCCCGGAGGCGATCCATCAGCTCGATCATCGAGCCGGCCGTGGCGATCTCGTCGTCGATGATGATGACGTTCTTGCCCTCGACGTCTCCGACGATCCGGTCGATGATGACCTTGTCGTCGGCCGTGCGGCGCTTGGAGCCGGCCGCGACCTCGAGGTTCAGGAGGCGGGCGAACTGCGAGGCGACCTTTGCGTACCCGAAGTCGGGCGACACCACCACGGTGTCGGACAGATCCCGCCCCTTGAAGTGGTCGGCCAGCTCACGCACCGCGGTGAGGTGGTCGACCGGGACGTTGAAGAACCCGTGGACCTGCTCGGAGTGCAGCGTCATCGTGATGACGCGGGTGGCGCCGGCTGCGGAGAGCATGTCGGCGACGAGCTTGCCTCCGATCGAGATGCGCGGGGCGTCCTTCTTGTCGGAGCGGGCATAGGAATAGTGCGGGATCACCGCCGTGATGTGTGCCGCCGAGGCTCCTCGGGCCGCGTCCAGCATGAGCAGCAGCTCGACGAGGTTCTCCTGCACGGGCGGCACCAGCGGCTGGACGATATAGACGTCCTTGCGGCGGCAGTTGGCGCGCAACTGCACCTGCAGGCAGTCGTTGCTGAATCGCGTGATGTTGGTCGGTGAGAGATCGACGCCAAGGATCTGGCACATCTCTTCGGCGAACTCCGGATGGGCACTTCCGGTGAATACGGTGATGTCTTCGCTCACGAATGGTCACCCTAGCTGTTCACGGAGTGTTCACCTGCGCCGTGGTCCGCCCGGTGGTCCGCTCGCACGACCGGCTCACCCCTCGAACTTGTAGCCGAGGCCGCGCACCGTGATCAGATAGCGCGGGTTGCTCGGATCGGGTTCGATCTTGGAACGCAGGCGCTTCATGTGGACGTCGAGCGTCTTGGTGTCCCCGACATAGTCGGCCCCCCAGATGCGGTCGATGAGCTGCCCTCTGGTCATCACCCGACCGGCATTGCGCAGCAACATCTCGAGCAGCTCGAACTCCTTGAGCGCCAGCTTCACCTTCTCGCCGTGGACGGAGACGGAGTGGCGTTCGACGTCCATCCGGACCCCGCCGCTCTCGATGACGTCCGGCACCAGTTCGATGTCCTGTCCGCGCCGGAGGACCGCACGGATGCGGGCGACGAGCTCGCGATGGGAGAAGGGTTTCGTGACATAGTCGTCGGCCCCGAGCTCCAGCCCGACGACCTTGTCCACCTCGGAGTCGCGGGCGGTGACCATGATGACGGGTACGCTCCCGCGCAGCCTCAACTGTCGGCACACCTCGGTTCCGGACAGACCGGGCATCATGAGGTCGAGGAGCACGATGTCGGCGCCGTTGCGGTCGAATTCGGCCAGGCCGGCCGGCCCGTCCGCCGCCTCCACGACCTCGAATCCTTCCTTGCGAAGCATGTAGGCCAATGCTTCGCGATAGGACTCCTCGTCCTCCACCACCAACACTCGAGTCATGCCGGAACCTCCTCTTGTGCGAACTGCTGTCCGGAGTCCGGAGCCACGCTGGTGGTGGATTCCGGCAACCGGATGGTGAACGTCGAGCCGTGTCCCAGGTGGGACCACACGCTGACGGTGCCGCCGTGGGCGGCGACGATGTGCTTGACGATGGCGAGCCCCAGGCCGGTGCCGCCGTTGTCCCTGCTGCGGGCATAGTCGATGCGATAGAACCGCTCGAAGATCCGGGGCAGCTCCTTGGCGCTGATGCCGATCCCGTTGTCGGTGACCGTCAGCTCCACGTAGTTGTCGTCAGCCTCGGCGGCCCGCCGCGCGCCCACCACCACCTTCTGACCGGGTTCGGAATAGATCACGGCGTTCTCCACGAGGTTGGCCACCGCCGTCGTGAGCTGCTCCGCGTCACCGAGCACGAACAGGCCGCTCTCCCCCGCCAATGTCAGCGCCACGGACCTCGCCTGGGCACGCGCCTTGCAGCGGTCGACCGCCTCGGTGAGCACCTGATCGATCTCCGTCACGTTGGCCGTCATGAGCGGATCGTCCGATTGGAGCCGCGAGAGCTCGATGATCTGCTTGACCAGATCGGACAGCCGGGTCGCCTCCCGACCCATCCGGTTGGCGAAGATGAGCACCGCGTCGGGATCGTCGGCAGCCTCCTCGACGGCTTCGGCCAGCAACGCGATCGCGCCGATCGGGGTCTTGAGCTCGTGGCTCACGTTCGCGACGAAGTCCCTTCGGGTCTCCTCGACCCGGCGCGCTGCCGTGCGGTCCTCGGCCAGGACCAGGATCAGATCCCCGACCTTCGCCACCCGTGCCGACAGATAGAGGGAGGGGGACACCCGACCCCGCCTCAGCTCGAGCTCCGTTGTGCGGATCTGCCCGTCGGCGCGGACCTGGCGTACGAGATCGAGCACCAACGGAACCACGATCCGCGTGCCGCGCACCAACCCGAAGGCGCGCGCCTGGCTGGTCGACTGCACGACCTGATCACTGCCGTCCAGCACGATCGCCGAGGAGCGGAGCACGTTGATGACCTCGGACATCCCCGGTGGAGTCTCGGGCAGGTCGGTCGGTTCGGGCAGGGCGGGCGGCGGGCTGGGTTCGGGCGGCGTACGCCGAAACAGAAGCGCGCCAAGACCGACCCCGAGCACGAGGCCCACGATGCCGATCCACAACCACGTCATGGCTGCATCCTAGGACGGCATCCGAAGGGCGAACGGAGGCGAACAACCTCCTGGACCCCCGGCCCCAATGATTCTCCAAGAGTTCATCCAGCGTTTACTGCGCGCTGCTCCGGCGACTGAACGCTAAAGTGCGGTTGAGGTGTGGCCTATCGTGGAGAGGGTCAACCACCTGCACCGAACGGACTGCCCTACATCGTGCGTGACTCCTATCGGGAACAACTCGACACTGTGGTCGCTGACTTGGTGGAGATGTCCCAAATGATCTGCGCTGCGGTGCGCAATGCCACTGCGGCGCTGCTGCACGCCGATTTTCAGCTCGCCGAACAGGTGATCTCCGACGATGCCCGGGTCGATGACGCCCACGCCGACATCGAGATGCGGTGCTTCGACCTGCTCGCCCGGCAGGCGCCCGTCGCCGGTGAACTGCGCACGGTCGTCGCGGCCCTGCGCATGGTGACGGAAATGGGGCGGATGGGGGACCTCGCCGCCCATGTCGCCAAGATCGCCCGCATGCGTTATCCCGGCAAGGCGCTCCCCCAGTCATTGGAGAGCAATTTCTCGCGGATGGCCGAGGTGGCGGAGGAAATGGTCGAGCGGGCCGGCAAGACGTTGCGTACGCGCAATGTCGCTGTCGCGCGAGAGCTGTCGGAAATCGACGAGGAGATGGACGACCTGCGGCGCAGTCAGTTCCGGATCCTGTTGGACGGGAGTTGGCCCTACGGGGTCGAGGCCGCGGTCGATGTGGCGCTGCTGGGGCGCTATTACGAACGCATCGCCGATCACGCCGTTTCCATGGGACGGCGGTTGATCTATGTCGTCACCGGCGAGACCGGGAACGTGGACACGTGGACCCAGGCCTGATCTCGCCGGTGGCAGCCGTTATTTCTTGCCCTGGTTCTTGACCGCCTCGATCGAAGCCTTGGCAGCCTCGGGATCGAGATAGCGGCCGCCCGGGGTCACGGGCTTGAGGTTCTCGTCCAGCTCATAGAACAGCGGAATGCCCGTGGGGATGTTCAGTCCCGCGATGTCGGCATCGGAGATGCCGTCCAGGTGCTTGACCATGGCACGCAGCGAGTTGCCGTGGGCGGCCACGAGCACGAGCTTGCCGGTCTCGAGATCGGGCACGATCGAGGATTCCCAATAGGGCAGCATCCGCACGACCACGTCCTTGAGGCACTCCGTCTGGGGACGCTCGTCCTCGGGGATGTCGGCATAGCGCGGGTCGTTGAACTGGCTCCACTCGTTGTCCCGATCGAGAACGGGCGGCGGGGTGTCATAGGAACGGCGCCATTCCATGAACTGCTCCTCGCCGAACTGATCCCGGATCTCGGTCTTGTCGAGGCCCTGGAGCTTGCCGTAGTGGCGTTCGTTCAACCGCCAGGACCGACGCACCGGGATCCAGTGCCGGTCGCAGCCGTCGAGCGCGATGTTGGCAGTGTTGATCGCTCGGCGCAGCAACGAGGTGTGCAGCACGTCGGGCAGCAGGCCTTCGGACTTGAGCAACTCACCGGCGCGCACGGCTTCGCCGCGGCCCTTTTCGTTGACGTCGACATCCACCCAGCCGGTGAACAGGTTCTTCGCATTCCATTCGCTCTCGCCGTGGCGGAGCAGGATCAACTTGGCGGTCATGCGTCTGAGCCTATCGAGTCCCCGCTGGCACAATCGCAGGCATGGATAATCCAAGAATTGCTGTTGTCACCGGTGCCAGCAGTGGCATCGGAGAAGCCACCGCACGCTCACTGGCCGCCGCCGGGTTCCAGGTGGTGTGCGCCGCGCGGCGTACCGACCGCATCGAGCCCCTCGCCGCCGAGATCGGTGGGATCGCGGTCACGTGTGACGTGACCTCCGACGAGTCGGTCGCCGCCCTGGCCGAGGCCGTGGGCGACCGCTGTGACGTGCTCGTCAACAACGCCGGTGGGGCGTTGGGCCTGGAGCCGGTCAGCGAGGCGGACCTGGAGAACTGGCAGGCCATGTACGACTCCAACGTCCTCGGCGCCGCCCGCGTCACCAAGGCCCTGCTCCCCGCGGTCGAGGCCGCCGAGGGCTCGATCGTGTTCGTCACCTCGGTCGCCGCGGACGGCGGCTATGAGGGCGGCGCCGGCTATTGCGGGGTCAAGGCGGCCGAGCGGGCGATCGTCCAGTCGATGCGACTGGAGCTGTTCGATCGCCCCGTGCGGATCTGCGAGGTCGTCCCGGGCATGGTGCACACGGACTTCTCGCTCATCCGTTTCGCCGGGGACGCGGAGCGGGCGGAGAGTGTGTACGCCGGCGTGGTCGACCCGCTGGTGGCCGATGACCTTGCGGAATGCATCCGGTTCATCGCCGAGCGTCCGGGGCACGTGAACATCGACCGCATGGTCGTACGCCCCCGCTCCCAGCCCGCACAGCACAAGATTCACCGCCGGTCTTGATCAGGGCATGGCTCGGAGGCCAGGCAAGGTGAGCCAAATCCAAGCCCTTATGCGCCGTTGTCTTTTGACCCGTCAGCCGGGTTGGAAGACAACGGCGGAGCAAGGTGTCGGAAAGCCTCCAGGTTCGCTGTCGATTCACCCCGGGAGAGCCGCCACTCCCACTCCTTGCGGATCGAAGAGGCGAAGCCAAGCTCAAGGAGCGTGTTGAAACTGTCATCGGCGGTCTCCGCGACAGCGCCGAGGATGCGGTCGACCTCTGGCGGAGTGATCGCCTCGAGCGCGACTCGCCCGGTGAGATAGATGTCGCCGTGTCGATCGACGCTGAAGGCCACCGCATAGGTTTTGAGGTTGTGCTCCAGCAGCCAGCGATAGACGGCCTCGTGGTTCTCATCGGGTTGGCGCACGACGAAAGCCCGGATCTCCACCGCGTGGTCCCCCACCACAAGCGCGCACTCGGTCTTCAGCTTGCGTGTCCCCGGCAGCGTGACGGTCACGATGTGGTCGGCCCGTTCCCAGGGCAGCCCGAGCTCCGTGACCGTCTCGATGATCGTGGTGAGGACGTCGTTGTTCACGCATTCGAGTGTGTCACGAGGCTTCTGCAGACTCGGCGTGGCCGTCCTTCGACCCTGCCCGCGCTCCTTGTCTTGGTATAAAGTCCGGCCCGAGCCGGCGCACGCTGGACTGAACATCGCGGGCGAGGAGGCCGAGCATGGGTGAGAAAGTCGTGATCGTAGGCGCATCGGGCTTCGGCCGGGAGACGGCGGACGTGGTGGAGGCCATGGGCGTCCCGATCATCGGGATCCTCGACGATAACCCCAGCGAGATCAATCTGGGCCGGCTGGAAAGCCGCGGACTGGCCTATCTGGGCGGGGTGGATGCCTGGCTGGAGCAGCAGACCGAGTCGGTCTCCTATTCCATCGGTATCGGGAGTGGCCGCGTGCGGGAGCTGATCGCAGACAAGTTCGACAGGGCCGGGCACCAAGCGTTCACGGCTATCCATCCCAGCGTGACGCTCGGAGCGAACTGCGACATCGGGCCGGGCGCGGTGATCTGCGCGGGAGTACGGCTCACCACGAACATCACGCTGGGGCGCCACGTTCAGATCAACCCCAACGTCACCGTTGGGCACGATGTCCGACTCGATGACTTCGTGTCGGTCAATCCGACCGTCAACGTGTCGGGAGAGGTTTCGATCGGCGCGCGGACGTTGCTCGGCGTGGGCGCCACCGTCCTCCAGGGACTGACCGTCGGAGCAGACGCCGTGGTCGGCGGCTGCTCCTTGGTCACCAAGGACGTCCCCGACGGCGTGACCGTCAAGGGCATTCCCGGGCGCTGGTGATCCGCTGACGTCGGGTCTTGCGGGGAAAGCCCCTGTGAGGCACGAAACTCCGCCTTCCCGTGACCATGTGCGAGTCTCGTCGCGATATGGCGTTCCTTATCCTGACCGCTACGATCAGGCCTGATGAACGAGCGCATTTTTCTTTCTACTCCCGATGTCACCGAGCTAGAAGAGGCGGCGTTGGTGCGAGCCATCCGCTCTGGATGGGTGGCCCCGTTGGGACCGGAGGTGGATGCTTTCGAGAGCGAACTGGCTGAGCGCGGCGGCCGGGAACATGCGGTCGCACTGTCTTCCGGAACGGCTGCACTCCACCTCGGTCTCCTCAACCTTGGGGTGCGCCCCGGTGATGCCGTGATGACGGCGACGATGACCTTTGCTGCGACCGCCAACGCGGTGACTTACGCCAATGCCACCCCGGTGTTCATCGATTGCGACGAGACCGGTTCGATCAATCCCGAGTTGCTGGCCGAGGGCATCCGGGATCAGCAGAACCAGGGCAACCGTGTCAGCGCGATCGTCCCGGTGGACCTGCTCGGCAAGGTCGTCGACCACGACGCAATCCGCACCGTCGCTGATGAATATGGCATTCCGGTGCTCTCTGATGCCGCGGAATCCTTGGGTGCGACCCGACAGGGCCGCCCTTCCCCCGCGTTCGGCGAGGCCGCTGTGGTGTCGTTCAATGGCAACAAGATCATGACGACGTCGGGGGGCGGGGCACTGCTCACCGACGATGGGGAGATGGCGCAGCGTACCCGTTATCTCGCCACGCAGGCCCGCCAGCCGGCCGTGCACTATGAGCACACCGAGGTTGGCTACAACTACCGCATGTCGAACCTGCTGGCAGCCCTCGGC
Source organism: Propionibacterium sp. (assembly GCA_012839035.1). Classification (GTDB taxonomy): domain Bacteria; phylum Actinomycetota; class Actinomycetes; order Propionibacteriales; family Propionibacteriaceae; genus Enemella. The sequence continues at coordinate 63 of DUOB01000015.1, read as the reverse complement.
CGGGCCCAACTCTCCCGTCTTGATGACATGATCGAACGCCGCCGGCAGCACCGGATCGCTTAT
>DUOB01000014.1 GCA_012839035.1 Propionibacterium sp. | reverse complement strand
GAAGCCGCCGCCTTCGCGCCCGGCCCGGTCCCTGCCGCGGCAGGGTCGGGGGAGATTGCGGACGATGTCGTACGCCGCCTCCGCGCCGGTTCGACCCCGTGGCGCCGCGCGGTCTGGGCGGTGAGCCCGGTCGTATGGCTGAAACGCGGCCCGGGGACCCGGCCCGGTCTGCGTGAGCGGCTGCTCAGACGCTGATCCTTCGAGGAAGCCACAGTTCCGAGATTTGTCGATTGCGGCCCGGCGGAAGTGAGCTCCGCGTACGATCACCAACAGACGCATCGCACGCGGACCGGCCGTTTTGGCATCCGCGCTCGACACCGGCGCAAAGGAGCACCGAATGCGCATCGTCATCATCGGCGGTCACGGCCGAGTCGCTCGCTTGCTCGCTCCCCTTCTGGTCAATGCGGGCCATAGCGTGGAAGCGTTGGTCCGCAGGGCGGATCACATCGATGAGGTCGATGCCGCCGGGGCGGATGCCCGTCTGGCGGATCTGGAGCGCCTTGACACTGCTGGGCTCGCGGCGCTGTTCAAGGGCAGGGACGCCGTCGTCTGGTGCGTCGGGCCCGCGATCGGTGACCCGGAACGCTCCAGGTCGGTGGACCGGGACGCCGCGATCAGGTCGATCGACGCGGCGGTCGAAGCGGGAGTCCGGCGCTATGTCCTCGTGTCGCATTCCCGGACGGGACGTGCGCCTGGCAGTCCCGGCGATCCGGCTGGTCCCTATGCGGAGGCCTTGGCCGCTGCGGACGCCCATCTGCGTTCGTCGACGCTGAACTGGACCATCCTGGGGCCGGGCCAGCTCACCGACAAGCCCGGCGGAGGAATGCTGGAGGCCGGCGACCATGTCACGTGCGGGGAAACGTCGCGAGCTAATGTGGCGCGGGTCATTCGTCAGGTCGTCTGCAAGGACGATCTCGGGGGCGTCACACTGAACTTCCGGGATGGGCGCAGGCCGATCGCCGAGGTTCTCCAAGTAATGACCACGGTGGCGAGCGGCTGATTGTGATCGGGCTCGTCGTGATGGTCAGCGCCTGACGCACTCCTGGGCTGCACCCAGCTCCCCGGCGCGGGTGCCGACCACGGTGAAGCAGATCTGCTCCCAGGTCGGGTTGATCGTGGTCTGTGCCATGCGTTCGGAGGGGAGGGTCCGGCGCTCGATCGGCACTTCATCCCCGGGGTTCGCGGTCACTCCCCAGCTGTAGCTCTCCGGCTCTTCGATGGCGCCCCGCCACTTGGCGGTGGCGATGTTTCCGGACAGGGTCACCGTCATGTCGCGTGGTGCCAGATCCGGATTGTTCGGATCGATGACCGGGGCGCGGGCGCTGCTCGGGGCGGGCGCGGGGACCGAGGGGCTGTGCACTCCTGGTCCGGGACGGTTCACCGCCCATGTTCCTCCGACGACGAGCAGCACGCCAACCACGATGCCGACCAGGACGATCGCGATTCCGGGCAGTTGTCGGCCAGGCGCCTCGGGCACCGGCTCTGTGACATCCGCCAGCAACAGACCCTCTGCGCCGTTTGTCTCGGCATCCAGGTTCACTTTGGCGCCCCGGGACGAACCCAGTCGCATCGCCGTCAGGTCGCCGGGGTCACGCACCTGACCACGGGCCACGTCCCAGGTGACCCCGAGATCCGGCGGTGGGACGGTGAACAAGGGGGCGTGCGTGGGAGTGTCCGGGGACTCGGGAGAACCCGCTGCCGTCGGCTTCACCCCGATGGGGGGCCTGAGCGGGACCTCCGCGCGTGCTGGGTTCGGCGCAGGGTTCAACGCATCGACCGGCAGCGCCAACAGTCGGTCGCGCACCTCACCCGCCGTCCTGAATCGTTCCCCGGGTTCCTTGCGGAGGCAGCGTTCGATCACCTCGACCAGCTCAGGCGGGACATCCGGGCGATTCAAGGGGCGGGGCTTCTCGACCCGGACTCGACGGATATAGGCCAGAGCCGAGTCCGGTTCGTCCGTGGACGTGGTGAACGGCGGGTGGCCGTCGAGCAGATGGAACATGGTGGCGCCGAGAGAGAACACGTCATCGCTCTCCGACGCCGGAAGGCCGTCGAGCATCTGTGGTGATGCGTGGCGATAGGAGAACCTGTCCGAACCCGAGGTGTGGGCGGAATCGATGAGTCGCGCGATGCCGAAATCCGCCAGCACATAGGAGGTGGGCAGCACCAGGATGTTCTGGGGTTTCACATCGCGGTGCAGGACGCCATCACCATGTGCGAAGTCCAACGCATCCGCGATCACCGTTCCGACGCGAATCACCTCGTCCGGGTTCAGCGGGCCCATCCGCGACAGCCACTGGTCGAGCGAGCCGAGCTCGTAATATTCCATGACGATGCACGGGCGGCCCAGACTGCTGGTGCCGATCTGAATCACTTTGGCGATGTTGGGGTGCCGACGCCCAAGTGCCACCATCAGCCGGACCTCGCGGGTGAACCGCCGCACGGACTCGTCGTCATCAACCGTCAGGACCTTGATCGCCACCTCGCGGCCCAGCGAGTCCTGGATTGCGCGATAGACGATGGCGTCCCCACCTCGCCCGATTTCCTGCCAATCCGAGAAACCCTCAAGTTCCTCCACGACGGGAGCAGCCGTCGGGGGCGCGTCGAGTGCGCCCTCTGCGGGGGTCCAGCTCTCGTTCACCCTGTGCCTGCTCTCACGAAGTATTCAGACAAGTGTGCCTCAGTTTCTCAAGGCCCGGTGTCATCCAATGAGTTCCGGTGGGAGGTGCTGTCCCATGCCCGACATGGAATGAGTTCGACGTTCGCGAAAAAAGGACATAGACTCCATGTCTTGGTGGCCAATCCTCACATGGGGTGTGTCCACCGGACGGCAATAGCTCAACTGGCAGAGCATCGGTCTCCAAAACCGAAGGTTGGGGGTTCAAGTCCCTCTTGCCGTGCGATCGGACCCAACCGCGTTCGCCTTCGCCTCGCCCGAGCGGCATTTCGTTGGGCAAGGCAACGCAGGCGATGAAACGACGAGGCGACAACGAAGGATCCAACCAGTGGCAGATGAGCAAGTCCCCGGTTCTGGTGACGAATCGGACGAGACAACCCCCACTGAGCCGAACGAAGTCGCAGAAGCCGCGCAGGATCCCTCGGACGAGGTTCCTGCCGAACTCACCGCCGACGCTGAGATCAATGATCCTCGAGACACTCCCGACGACGATTATGTCGACGATCCATCAACCACTGACGTCAACGAGGCCAAACTGGATCGAGCCACCGACGAAGTGGCTGCGGACACGGACGCCGTGCCCGTGGACCCCGGGTCGCGTCGCCGGTCACGACCGAATCGTCCGGTTCGGCGCAGCGGGTCGGCGGCAGCTGCAGATCCGGAGCCTGCTGTTGAGAGCGAGCCCGCCGAATCGGCTCGTCCGGGCGCAGGCCGAGTCCGGAGCACTGCTCCGGTGCGTCGCGAACGGCCAACTGCCGAGTCGGATGACGACAAGCGCACGACGCCAGGCAAATTCGTCGCCGAATCCGTCGGCGAACTCCGCAAGGTCGTCTGGCCCACTGGCACCCAGGTCCAGCAGTATTTCGTCGTCGTGCTGGTCTTCGTCCTGTTCATCATGACTATCGTCAGCGGCTTGGATCTCGGCTTCGGTTGGTTGATCCTTAAGATGTTCGGCTGACCAACGACTGGAGGCACCTGTGAGCGACAACGACATCGACCCTGTCGAGGGTGACGACGTCACCGTCGAGAGTCTGCTGGCCGGCCTGGAGGCCGACATGGCGGACGATGACGATATCGAGATCGACCTCGGCGCTGATGACGAGAGCCCGGCCGAAGAGGACGCCGAGCTCAACCTCGACTTCGGTGACGAGGACGAACAAGAGGCTGCAGCCGATGAGATCGAGATCGACCTCGGTCTGGACTCTGACGATGAAGCGAGCGACGAGCCCGAGGCCGACGAAGCGGCTGAAAGCGCCGACGAGGCCGTGGAGAGGGCACTCGAGGAACTGCGGGCCGAACTTCGTGCCAAGCCAGGTGAGTGGTATGTCGTCCATACCTATTCGGGCATGGAAAAGCGCGTGAAGCAGAACCTCGAGTCGCGTGCCCAGTCGCTGAACATGGAGGACTTCATTTTCGAGGTCCGGGTGCCGACGGAGGAAGCCGTCGAGATCCGCAACGGCAACAAGAAGACCGTGACGCGCACCGTTCTCCCCGGCTATGTCCTGGTGTGCATGGAGATGACGGATGAATCCTGGGCAACGGTCCGGCACACACCTTCGGTGACGGGGTTCGTCGGCCACGCGACCCAGCCCGTGCCGCTCAGCATGGAGGAGGTCGAGCAGATGCTCGCTCCTGCAGTCATCTCGGCGGCCACCGCTCGGGTCGAGGGGCCTGCGAAGCAGTCCCGCCGCAAAAAGGTCGAGGTCGCGGACTTCGCCGAGGGCGACTCGGTGCTCATCACCGACGGCCCGTTCGCCGGCGTGCATGCCTCGATCACCGAGATCAACGCCAACAGCCAACGGCTCAAGGCGCTCGTCGACTTCATGGGTCGCGAGACCCCGGTCGACCTCACCTTCGCCCAGGTGGAGAAGGTCTGACACGTCGCTTCCCGGGCGGGAGCGGCCGCCCGCGGTCCGGTTCGCTGCCCATTGACCGTCGCGTCGATGGGTGACCGATTTGGTCAATGGCCGTTCGCGGGTGAAAATGTCATCTTGGGCTCAGCCAGCCCGGGCGTACACACCTGTCCGCCCACGCAACCACAACCCAAAAGAGGACCCGAACATGCCTCCCAAGAAGAAAGTAGCGGCGCTCGTCAAGGTCGCCCTCAACGCAGGCGCCGCCACCCCGGCGCCCCCGGTCGGCACCGCGCTCGGCCCGCACGGCGTCAACATCATGGACTTTTGCAAGCAGTACAACGCTGCGACCGAAGCCATGCGCGGCAACGTGATCCCGGTCGAGATCACGATCTATGAGGACCGCACCTTCAGCTTCATCACCAAGACCCCGCCCGCTGCGGAGCTGATCAAGAAGGCCGCCGGCGTGAAGTCCGGCTCCGGCGCTCCACACAAGGACAAGGTCGGCAAGATCACCCGGGATCAGGTCAAGGAAATCGCCGAGACCAAGATGCCCGACCTGAACGCCAACGATGTCGAGGCCGCGATGAAGATCGTCGAAGGCACCGCGCGTTCCATGGGCGTCACCGTCGAGCGCTGAGACCCCCAGTTCTTTCGACCCGAACCCGTGGGAGGGGAGCGCTAGCCCCGCACCACGACTGACCAATACAGACTTATTCGCAAAGGAAGTCAGACATGCAGCGCAGCAAGGCATATCGCGCAGCCGCTGAAAAGCAGGTTGCAGACAAGCTGTACGCCCCGGCCGAGGCACTCGGTCTCATCAAGGACGGTGCATCGGCCAAGTTCGACGAGACCGTCGACGTGGCTATGCGCCTCGGCGTTGATCCCCGCAAGGCGGACCAGATGGTGCGTGGCACCGTCAATCTTCCCCACGGCACTGGCAAGACGGCACGGGTCCTCGTCTTCGCCACCGGTGAGAAGGCTGAGCAGGCGTTGACTGCCGGCGCCGACGAGGTCGGCTCGGATGAGCTCATCACGAAGGTCCAGGGTGGCTACCTGGACTTCGATGCCGTGGTCGCCACACCGGATCTCATGGGCAAGGTCGGTCGCCTGGGGCGCATCCTCGGCCCGCGCGGTCTCATGCCCAACCCCAAGACCGGCACCGTCACCCCCGACGTCGGCAAGGCGGTCAGCGATATCAAGGGCGGCAAGATCGAATTCCGCGTCGACCGTCACGCGAACCTGCACTTCCTGATCGGCAAGGCGTCCTTCTCGCACGAGCAGCTGCAGGACAACTACTTCGCCGCTCTCGATGAGATCCTCCGGCTGAAGCCGTCCAGCTCCAAGGGGCGCTACATCAAGAAGATCACCTTCTCCTCGACGATGGGTCCCGGAGTTTCCGTCGACCCGGCCAAGGTGAAGGCCGAGTCTGCGGAGTGAGCACCTCGCTCTGATTCAGACCACGACAGGTCCGGTTGCCTCGGCGACCGGACCTGTCGCCGTGTCCGGGCACTTGGCGTACCCACAAGGGCTGGCGGAAGCCCTGTCCGCCCGCCGGAAACCGAGTCGCGGTCATCGATGGACCCACCATTGGGTGCCCGCTCCGGTGGTCTCTTTTCTCGGCCGTGCCGGCGCCGGGACGTCGACCGGCCAGGGTGGGGGCTCAAAATCTCGACAGGTGGAACGCCCGGCGCCGGCGAGATCCCAATTGGTGAGCCTGGTCGTCGATTCTGCGCGCTGGGCGATCCTCGGCCAGGGCGCTTAGGTGACCTCGGATTTGGTGTACGTCGAGCGGTTGATCTAAAGTGGCCCGAGCCGAAGACCGCTGGCTGATCAGGCGTGCCTGATCTGAAATCCCTTAGGGGGCCCGCGCAGGTGACACGTTTCATCGATGCTGGAGAGCGATCGAGTCGCACTCTGCCGCCGAGCCCCGTGCCGACCTGCGCCCGGGGCTTTTTTCGTGCCCGCGGCTTCGTCGGGCCACCGCTGTGGTGGCCGTCAAGAGAAGTGGGAAGGAGCACCATGGCAAGGCCGGACAAGGCGGCTGCGGTGGCTGAGTTGGCGGACAAGTTCACCAACTCCCAGGCTGCCGTGCTGACCGAGTATCGCGGACTTTCCGTGGCGGCACTCAAGGAGCTGCGTCGCAGCCTCGGTGAGGACGCCACCTATGCCGTGACGAAGAACACTCTGACCCAGATCGCGGCCGAGAACGCCGGCATCGAGGGGCTCAACGAGCATCTCGTCGGCCCGACGGCGATCGCATTCATCACCGGCGATATCGCCACGGTGGCGAAGGGTCTGAAGAACTTCAGCAAGGACAACCCGCTTCTGGTCATCAAGGGCGGCGTCATGGAGGGCAAGCTCCTTGACGCCGAAGGCGTGAAGAAGCTCGCGGATCTCGAGTCCCGCGAGGTGCTGTTGGCCAAGCTGGCCGGCGGCATGAAGGCCAATCTCAACAAGGCCGCATATGTCCTCTCCGCCCCAGCGTCCAAGCTCGCGCGCGTCCTGGGCGCGCTGGAGACGGCCGCGCAGGAGGACCCGAGCAAGATCGGCGGCGCCGGTGTTGCGGACCAGAAGCCCGAGAACGAGTCGGCAGCGGCCGACGAACCCGAGGCAGCGCCCGCTGCGGAGGACACCGAAGAATCCGCGGCCAATGCCGCCGGGACTGATTCTGCAGCCAGCGCTGCGGAAGAGAATTGAGAAAGGACGCCCATCATGGCGAAGCTGAGCAACGACGAGCTCCTTGATGCCTTCAAGGAAATGACCCTGATCGAGCTCTCCGAGTTCGTGAAGCTGTTTGAGGAGACCTTCGACGTCACCGCCGCAGCTCCTGTGGCCGTGGCCGGCGTGGCCGCCCCGGGTGCCGCTGGTGGCGACGCCGGTGGCGAAGCCGCTGAGGAGAAGGACGAGTTCGACGTCATCCTCGAGGCAGCCGGCGACAAGAAGATCCAGGTCATCAAGGAGGTGCGCGCTCTCACCTCGCTCGGCCTCAAGGAGGCCAAGGAGCTGGTGGAGGCTGCCCCCAAGGCGGTCCTGGAGAACGCCAAGAAGGACGACGCCGACGCCGCCAAGGAGAAGCTCGAGGCCGCTGGCGCGACCGTCACCGTCAAGTGATTGGATTTTGACGAGGTCGTAAGGTGGGCTTCATGCACCACCAAGGACTTTCTTCAGCCGGGTTCCGCAAGGGGCCCGGCTGAAGCAATTCCGGAGCCTCTGGAGCTATCCGTCCACACCGTGGGCACCCTTGGTCAATCCTAGGGCATTGCCCGGTGTGGCCAGGGTGGCTTGCGGGCAGAGTGTGGACGTATATCCGGCCGCAATCCGGCGTGTCGGACAGTGACAGAGTCGCCACTGGAGGGCTACATGACTGCGCACACCGATCTCGACCAGCTCCTCATTGAGGATCACAAAAATGGCATCTTCCGTGCCCATCGCTCGATCTTCACCAATGAAGAGCTCTATGAACTCGAGATGAAGCACATCTTCGAAGGCAACTGGATCTATCTGGCACACGAGAGCCAGATCCCCAACCCCGGCGACTACTTCACCACGTGGATGGGACGTCAGCCGATCGTCATCTCCCGGTCGAAGGACGGCGAGCTGCACGCGATGATCAACTCGTGTGCGCACCGCGGCGCGATGCTCTGCCGTCGCAAGACCGACAACCGCATGACCTTCACCTGCCCGTTCCACGGCTGGACCTTCCGCAACGACGGCAAGCTGCTCAAGGTCAAGGATCCGGACGGTGCCGGCTATCCCGACAGCTTCAATGTCGATGGTTCGCACGACCTGACCCACATCGCCAAGTTCGACTCCTACCGGGGCTTCCTGTTCGGCTCGCTGAACGCCGATGTCCTCACGCTTGAGGAGCACCTGGGTGATGCGACCAAGGTCATCGACCTGCTGGTCGACCAGTCCCCGGAGGGTCTCGAGGTCCTGCGCGGCGCGTCCACCTACACCTACGACGGCAACTGGAAGGTCCAGGCGGAGAACGGCGCGGACGGCTATCACGTCACCGCGACCCACTGGAACTATGCGGCCACCACCGCGCGTCGTGGCGCTGGTGAGTCGAAGAACACCACGAAGACGCTCGACGCCGGCTCCTGGGGCAAGCAGGGTGGCGGCTATTGGTCCTTCCCGCATGGTCACCTGTGCCTGTGGACCTATGCGGCCAACCCCGAGGATCGTCCGCTCTACCCGATCATCGAAGAGCTCGCGGAGAAGCACGGCAAGGCCAAGGGCGAGTTCATGGTCAAGGGCTCGCGCAACCTCTGCCTCTATCCGAACGTGTATCTGATGGACCAGTTCTCCACTCAGATCCGTCACTTCCGCCCCATCTCGCAGGATCAGACCGAGGTCACCATCTACTGCATCGCCCCCAAGGGCGAGAGCGATGAGGCTCGTGCCAACCGGATCCGTCAGTATGAGGACTTCTTCAACGCCTCGGGCATGGCGACTCCGGACGACCTGGAGGAGTTCCGCTCCTGCCAGTTCACCTTCAAGGCTCTCGCTGCCCCGTGGAACGACATGTCCCGCGGTGCGACGCAGTGGATCGATGGTCCGGATGAGCTGGCCAAGGATCTCGGCATGGATGGCGTCATCTCCTCCGGTGCGACCAATGAGGACGAAGGCCTGTATCCGGTTCAGCACGCCTATTGGTTGCAGGTCATGAAGGCCGCCAGGGACGGCAAGAACCCGGCAACGACGGTGCGCGGCTCTCAGCACATCAAGCCGCAGGACATCTGAACCGAAATATCCAGAGCCGACACAACGACGTCAAGGACTCATAAATGACCAACACCACTGTTGACACCCAGGTGACCATCGATCAGACCACCATCGAGCAGTTCCTCTATCGCGAGGCTCGCTATCTTGATGACCGCGAGTTCGAGAGCTGGCTGGACTGCTATGCCGATGATGTTGTCTTCTGGATGCCCACTTGGGCCGACGACGACAAACTGACCAGTGACCCCAACCGCGAAGTCTCGCTCCTCTACTACGGCAACAAGGGTGGCCTCGAGGACCGCGTCTTCCGTATCCGCACCGAGCGCTCGAGCGCGACCTCCATCCCGGAGCCGCGCACCTCACACAACATCTCCAACGTGGAGATCATCGAGCGTCGTGGGAACCTGGTCGACGTACGCTTCAACTGGCACACGATGTACTACCGGTACAACAACGTTGACCCGTACTACGGCACCTCCTTCTACACCATCGATTTCGGTGGCGAGCAGCCGCTGATCCGGCGCAAGACGGTGATTCTGAAGAACGATTACATCCACCACGTGGTGGACATCTACCACATCTGATCCCCGGACAGCTCACCCAAAGGAGAGAGGTCCAATGGCGGACTACAAAGTGGCGCTGTCCTTCGAGGATGGTGTGACACGTTTCATTCGGGTCAAGCCGAATCAGACAATTGCGAATGCGTCGTATCAGCAGAAGATCAACATCCCGGTCGACTGCAACGACGGCGCTTGCGGCACCTGCAAGTGCTTCAACGAGTCGGGCGAGTTCGACATGCCCGAGAACACCTATGTCGAAGATGCGCTGAGCCCGGCTGAGCGTGAGGAGGGCTACCTCCTCACCTGCCAGGCGAAGCCCACCTCCGACATGGTGATCCAGGTCCCGACCTCGTCGTCGGTCGCCAAGACCCAGTCGGCGAACTACACCGCCACCGTCACCGAGATCCACAAGTTCCCCGGTGACCTGGTGGTGCGCTTGAAGGCCAAGATCCCCAACCGGTCGGATCTGGCGTTCCTGCCGGGGCAGTATGTGAACATCACGGTGCCCGGTTCCGAGGACACCCGAGCCTATTCGTTCTCGAGTGGCCCGGACGACGAGGAACTGGAGTTCCAGATCAAGATCGTCCCCGGCGGTCTCATGTCGACCTGGCTTGCCGACAAGGCCAAGGTGGGCGACACGTTCGAGTTCAACGGCCCGCACGGCTCGTTCTTCCTCCGTGAAGCGATGCGCCCGGTCCTGTTGGTCGCCGGTGGCACCGGTCTGGCCCCGATCATGTCGATGCTGCGGCATGTGGAGGCCACCGGCAGCGCCCGCGTCTTCCACCTTGTCTATGGTGCCAACACCGACAACGACATCGTGGAGACCGACCTGCTCGACAGGTGGGCCAAGGAACTGCCGAACTTCTCCTGGGACTACTGCGTCGCCGATCCCAATGCACAGGCCAAGAACAAGGGCTTCGTCATGGGGATCATCGAGCCCGAGCACCTGCACGCGGGTGACGCCTCCATCTATCTCTGCGGTCCGCCGCCGATGGTCGAGGCTGTTCGTGAGCACGTGAAGGGCATCGGCGTCGAGCCGAACGGCTTCTTCTATGAGAAGTTCACCTCCTCCACTCCGGCCAAGACCGCTGTGGACGTGGCCGCCACCGGCGAGCCCGCCGTCCCGGCGCTCGCTCCGGAGGAGACCGTTCGCAAGGTCGCCGCACGCATGGTCCGTGGAGCCAAGCGCGACCTCATCCTCGCGGGTGAGGGCGGCCGAGCCATCATGGGCCAGGAGATGTTCGACTCCGCCGAGATCGGCGCTGCCCCGGGTGGCGCACCGGCGGTGGCTGCTCCGGGTCTCGTCCGTTCCATCATGGGCCAGCTGATTCTGGTCGATGAGGGCGAGACTGCCGGCACGGTCGAGGCTGACATGTCGATCGCTCCTGCTCAGGCGACCCGCACGATCATGGGTCAGGAGATCTTCGCGGAGTCCGATATCGAGTCGCTCGCCGGCTCGCAGATCTCGGGCATCGCGGCGACCTTCCTGGAGGAAGAGACCGACGAGTACGAGATCGGTGAGGAACACCCCGCGATCCAGAAGTCCGATGCGATCTTCGAGGCCCGCCAGGCGCTCGAGCTGGGCGCGATTGAGCTGGTGCTCGGTCGCCTCAACTCCCAGCAGATCGCGGCTTATCGGATGTTGGCCGAGGCGACCATTCCTTATGTCAAGGGCGATCAATTCACCGATCCGTTGGGCTTCACCGAGACCAACGCGGCGTTCCACGACTATCTGTTCAGCATGACCAACAACCAGCACCTGCTGCAGGCCTATCAGCGCCTGGGTGTCAAGGGTGAAATGGAAGAGGTCCTGAAGAACGCGCACTGGTGCCACCCGTTGATCGCCAAGGACCATCTCGACATGGTCGACGCGATCGAGGCGGGCGACCGCCAGCGGGCACGCGATCTCTTCATCGCGCACGCCGACCGGTCCAAGCAGACCATGCGGCGCGCCATGCGGGACGCTCAGGCCACCCCGTTCGTCAGCCCTGGCCGCTTCGCGGGCAAGGTTGTCGTCATCACGGGTGCGGCCCAGGGCATCGGCGAGGCCGTGGCACGGCGCATCCACGCCGAGGGCGGCAAGCTCGTGCTCGCCGACCGCTCGGAACTCGTGGAAGGCGTGGCGAACAAGCTGGCCGAGACCGGCAGCGAGGCGATTTCCACCTTGGTGGATCTCGAGACGATGGCTGGAGCCCAGCAGGTCGTCGATGCCGCGATCGCGAAGTTCGGTCGGATTGACGTGGCGATCCATGTCGTCGGTGGGACGATCTGGCGCAAGCCGTTCGAGGAGTACGCCGAGGACGAGATCGTCAAGGAGATCAACCGTTCCCTCTATCCGACGATGTGGTCCTGCCGCGCGGTGCTCCCGCACCTGTATGAGCGGGGCAGGGGCACGATCGTCAACGTGTCGTCCGTTGCGACCACCGGTCTCAACCGTCTGCCCTATGCGGCAGCGAAGGGTGGCGTGAACGCGCTGACCCGTTCGCTGGCCTGGGAAGCGGCTGAGCATGGTGTCCGCGTCGTGGCGACGGCGCCTGGTGGGACCGACGCTCCTCCGCGGAAGATCCCGCGGGGCGGTGAGCCCCAGAACCAGGCTGAAGAAGCATGGCATCAGACGACGGTCGACCAGACCATCGAGTCGTCGCTGCTGAAGCGCTATGGCTCGCTCGATGAGCAGGCTGCAGCAATCTGCTTCCTGGCGTCCGATGAGGCCTCCTATATCACCGGCACCACCTTGCCGGTGGCCGGCGGAGACCTCGGCTGACTTCTACCCTCCAGTGGGATGCGCCCCGTCACCAGCCCGGTGACGGGGCGCATTCTCGTTTTTTTCACTGGGTCGAGGCATTCCCTGCAGGGCGGTATCCTCCCCGAGCATGGAGCGCTACGACCATCTTGGTGAGACATCGCACGGCAGCGACGGGGCTGCCCGAACCATCCCGCACATGGTCGAGGCAGCACTCACGGGCCGGCCGACGCTGCTGCTGTTGCTCGGTCGCAGCGGTGACGATGTCCATTCGGTGATCGACACGCTGGTCAGGCCTGGGATTGCTGCGCGTGGGGTTCGGGACACGGATCTCCTCGAAGTCACCTGTCTGGCGTGGGAGAGCGAACTCGACTTCGGCGTGCTGGATCGTCTCGGATTCGATCGTGAGGATCCGGTGCGTTCCCTCACCAAATTGGCTTCCTCTCCTGCAGTCGTGCTGATCACCGAGGCTGCCCATGCCGACGCGTCGTCGCTGCGCGCGCTTTCGTCTGCTGTGCACAGGATGCGCGATCTTCCCCTGTTGGTCCTGGTTGCGGGCACCGTCGAGGACCCGACCCAGGAGGACCACCTCCCGCTGAGCGAGATCCGGCGGGCGCATCGGCGTACGACCTCCATCGTGGAGGCCATGGACGCCCACGGGGTCCGGGAGTTCGTGTCGCGGATGGGCATTGCGCTCGACGAAGGAGTGGCGCGGCGTTTGGCGCGGCATGCCGATGGCTCCCCGTCGGCGATCGCCGAATTGCTTGCGCACCACGATCCTGCCGCGTGGAAGGCACCCGACTTCCAGCTTCCACCGTCCCCGTCGGCCCTGGCCCGCATGCGCGCGGCGCTCGAGGCAGCCGGGCCGGAGGTGACGGCGCTGGTCGAGGCCTGCGCCATCATCGGGCGCTGGGTGCCGATCGAGGAGGCAGGCGAGGTGGCTGGGCTGACCGAACCCCTGCCGATTCTGGACGCGGCGATCGAGCAGAATCTGCTCCGCGTTCGGCGGGCCAGTCTGCGGCTGCTCGTGGGATTCCCGAGTCGCATGGCGCGGGCTGCGGCGTACGAATCGATGGGCGTTGCCCGCCAACGCCAACTGCACGAGCGTGCCGCCACCCTCATGTCGGATGAAGGGCTCGCGCTCCGGCAGAAATCACTGGCCGCGGGCGGACCCGACGAGGCGGTGGCCGCGCAGATCGAGACGTACGCGGAGAAGTGTGCGGCGGACGGGGTGTGGGACAACGCCGGCGAGGCCTGGCTCGCCGCCAGCCGGCTTTCGATCGCACCGGCAGATCAGACGCGTCGCCTGGTGGCGTGTGTGGATGCCAAGGTGAGCGCGGGCAACCTCTATGACGCTCTGGCGCTGATTCCCGAGCTGGAACGCACGGAGGTTTCGGCGCAGCGGGATGGCGTACTCGGCTATCACCAACTCCTCCTCGGGCATCGCGACGAGGCGGACATGCTTCTCAAACGCGCCTGGAAGGGTGCCCAGCAGCTCGACGACCCCGGCACCGGAGCGGTGATCGCCCATCGTCTGGCTCTCCACGCACTCGTGGACTGGGATTCCGAAGCGTTGGTGCGGTGGTGCGAAGCAGCGATGACGGATCCGGACAGCGTGCCGGGAGCCGAGGCGTTGACGATGTACGGGCTGGGGCTCGGCGGGGCCGGTCGCACGGAGGAAGCCCTTCAGGTGTCGGCGGAGGCGACGGGCCGGATGCGTACCGGGGCACAGGGGCAGCGGGCCCTGATGGGGCAGGGCTGGCTGCACCTCGCACTCGACCGAGTGCCGCTGGCCGCCCACGAACTGGAAACAGCGGCGCCAACCTCGACTTGGCGCGGGTCCACGCGCATCTCGCTCTGGTCGAACGCCTGGCTGGCCCATGCCCGGATCGCGCTCGGTGACCTCCGGGCCGCCCAGTCCGCCGTCGATCGGGCCATCCCGATGATGGAGCAGTCGGGCCAGAACATCACGATGCCGCTCGTTCACTGGGCCGGGGCACAAATCGCCGCACTGCGGGGTGACCTGGAAGCAGCCGACCGCCATGCGGCGAAGGCGTCCTCGGTGCCCACCGACTATCAGAGCATGCAGATCGGCGCCGCGATGGCCCGGGTTGCGGTGGCGATGGCGCGGAGTGACTACACGGGCGTCCTGCGGGCGTTCGAGCAGCTGCGTATTGAGGACCTGCATCCTTCGATCAACGAACCGGGGTTCTGGCCTTGGCATGACATGTACGCGATCGCTCTGATCGCCGCTGGGGAGCGCGAGGCGGCGGACGCTTTCCTCCGGCCCCACGAGGAGCTCGCCGCGCAGCGGCAGCACCGCTCCAGCATGGCCCGGCTCGGGGGAGCCCGGGGCCGCCTGCTGTTCGCCCAGGGGGACACCAGCGGTGGTCGTGAGGTCTTCGAAACCGCCTTGGGTCAGATCAGCGACCTCCCGCTGCCACTGGTGCGGGCCCGACTGCATTTCGAATACGGCCAGGCCCTGCGCCGGATCGGCAAGCGGCGGGATGCGGAGGCCGAGCTCTATCGAGCCCGGCGGGGCTTCTCGGCGATGGGGGCCACCGGCTATGTGGACCGGTGCAACCGGGAGTTGAAGGCGGGCAGCCGCACCCGGGATGCGGACTCCTTGACCGATCTGACACCCCAGGAACAGGCGGTCGTGGATCTGGTGCTCCAGGGCATGACCAACCGCGAAGTGGCGGCGACGCTGTTCATCTCCGTGAAGACCGTCCAGTATCACCTGACCCGCGTCTATTCCCGGCTCGGCGTACGCTCCCGGGCCGAGCTCGCCGCGCTGCGGATGAACACGTGAGCCCAGCGCGGAGTGGGCGAGCAGGACTGGGGTGAGCGCCCGCAACGAGCAAGGGCAGGGGACCGACGCGCCGGAGTTCACCCGGCGTTCACGGGTGCGTTGCCATGTGGGCACCGACGTTTGGACACACTCGAGTGTGCGTGTGTGGTGCCGATGGCTCGGTGGGTTGCTGTTCGTCGTTCTCTTCAGTGTCCTGACGATGGTCGGTGGGGTACGCCTGCTGCGCCATCAGGCCGCCCTCGCTCGAGCCGAGATCTTCGCTCGTGGAATCGGCGATGAGACACCCAAACGCGAGAAGGTCTATAAGCACAAGCGACCCGGCCGGATCGAGCTGCTGGTGGTCGGTGACTCGATCGCAGCCGGGCTCGGCGCGGAGCACCGACGCGACACCATCGGTGGTCGGCTCGCGAAGGAAGTGGCCAAGCACGCGGACACCAGTGTCCATCTCCTCACCGCCGCCGTCGTGGGGGCGCAGACGAGGGAGGTGCTGGACCAACTCGATGCGCTGCCGGCCAGCTATCGCCCGGACCTGGCCGTCGTGATCGTGGGTGGCAACGATGTGACGCACAACGTGCCGATCTCCCGCTCCGTTTCCGCTCTCATCGAGGTGATCGAACGTCTGCGGGGGCGTGGTGCCGAGGTGATTGTCGCGACGTGTCCGAATCTGGGGGCCATCCGTCCCCTCCGCCAGCCGCTGCGTACGCTCGCGGCCCGCCGCAGCGCTCTCCTCGCGACCGCACAACGCAGGGCTGCGCTCGCGCACGGTGCGCGGACCGTTTCGCTGGGTCGGGTGGTCGGTCGCATCTTCCTGGCCGAACCCGAAACCATGATCGGCCTCGACATGTTCCACCCCTCGCCCGGCGGCTATCGGCGGATCGCCCAGGCGATGCTGCCGTCCGTGCTCGCGGCAGTCGGCGAGGCGGACGATCTCCCGAAGGGGCACTGGGCCCCGCGTACCGTCCGCAGGGGAAAACGCACCTGACCCCCGGGCACCTGTGACGCAGGCGCCCGCTCCCGCGCCAGCGCCGCCAACCCGGGCCCCGGCACCCAAGTCCGCGTGGCCGCCCGCAGACGGGACGTTGTGTGACCAGTTCACTGCGGTCAACTCGTCAACGAGTTGCAGCTTCGCCAATGTCGTCAAGTGCACCGGCGGCACCAACGCCGTCGTGTGGTTCAGGCAGTAGCCCGGGACTTCCAGTGCTCGGCGCGGCTGGTCAGGTCGGTGAGGACCTCGTCGGCCCTCTTGCCCTGACCAGCGGCCAGCCCCGCCAGGAAGGCGGTCACCGGCACGCCCGGGCGGGTGACGCCGTGAGCCACGGTCTTGGAGAGATCCAGGATCGCGCCCACGGGGATGTCCTCCGGTGCGATGCCCAATTCGGGGCTGATCGCAGCGATCCACTCGTGGAGGTCGCTCAGGTTCTGGTCGCGGTCGTGGGGCATGGGGTTCCTCCATCACTGGTCGGTGCTTGGACTGGGGACGTGGATGCCGAGTCGAGCTGCTGCGGCGGGATCGTCGATGTCGTCGAGCAGCCCGTCGGGCAGCGTGATGGACGTGGCGCGCAGGCCGGCAACGAGCCGTCTGACCGACACGTCACGGCCACCATCGCATGCCGCCAGGGCGGCGGCCAGAGCCGTGCGCCGGTACAGGGCGAACAACGTTTGTCGGTGGCCTGTCGAGTCCGTCGGAGTGATGAGGTCGATGCCGTTGTCTTTTGATCCGCCCTGCGGGTCAAAACACGACAGCCGTTCACCGTGGTCCCGGATCCCGGTTTCGTCCCCTGCCGCGAACCCGGCACCGGCCAACAGCGCCGCCGCCGCAGCCTCCGCGTGCGGATGATCACAGGCGGTGATGAGCAGCCAATCAGCCGCACACCCAGCCCCGTCGAGCTCGGCCATGCCCGCCGCGATCCCCGCGACCGGCCCACCGAAGGGCGGGTCCTCGCGCACGAGGCGTACGCCGGATTCCCTGCCCACGGGCAAATCCGGCGGGCCGACGACAATCTGGTGACACGCTCCGCGTCCGGCCGCCAGCGAGTGGCCCAGAAGTGTCCTGTCTCTGAAGACCAGGTCACATTTGGGGACCCTTCCTAGGCGCCGGGATCGTCCTCCTGCAAGGATCATGTGCGAATGCGTGAGGTTGACCACAAAGGCAGCCTAGACGGGGCTGTCTGACGGCGCTAAAAGTTTCGGAACAATAGGGTGAAAACATGTCGGAGAAGACCACGCCCGCGCGTCCAGTCGGTCCGGACGGACCCATCACCGATGCCCTGCTCGGGCTAGGTCGATTCTTCAGCAGGGCTGAAACCACGGAGGACAGGCGGGCGGTGTTCCACACCGGCGGTCGCGAGGGCGATGTCTTCTATCGCGACCGCTGGAGTCACGACAAGGTCGTCCGCTCCACACACGGCGTGAACTGCACCGGGTCCTGCTCGTGGAAGGTCTATGTCCGCGACGGGATCATCACCTGGGAGGCGCAGCAGACGGACTATCCGTCGACGGGCGCGGACCGGCCGGAATACGAGCCCCGTGGGTGCCCGCGCGGTGCGGCTTTCTCCTGGTACACCTATTCGCCCACCCGCGTGAAGTATCCCTATGGCCGCGGGGTCCTGGTGGACCTCTATCGCGAGGCCCGCAAACAGCACGCCGACCCGGTGGACGCCTGGGCATCGATCGTCAACGATCCGCAGAAGCGCCGCAGTTATCAGCGCGCCCGCGGCAAGGGCGGCCTGGTCCGGCTGAGCTGGGACGAGGCGCTGGAGATCACGGCCGCGTCCTACGTGCACACGATCAAGACCTGGGGCCCGGACCGCCTCGTGTCCTTCTCGCCGATCCCGGCGATGAGCCAGGTCTCCCACGCGATCGGCACGCGCTTCACCCACCTCCTGGGCGGCGCGATGACGAGCTTCTATGACTGGTACGCCGACCTCCCCGTCGCGTCACCCCAGGTGTTCGGCGACCAGACCGATGTGCCCGAGTCGGGTGACTGGTGGGATGCGACCTACCTGATGATGTGGGGCTCCAACGTCCCGATGACCCGCACGCCGGATGCGCACTGGATGACCGAGGTCCGCTATCGCGGCACCAAGGTCGTCACGGTCAGCCCGGACTATGCGGAGAACACCAAGTTCGCAGACGAGTGGATGCCTGCCCAGGCCGGCACCGACGCGGCGCTGGCGATGGCGATGGGTCACGTCATGCTCAAGGAGTTCTTCGTCGATCGCAAGGTCGATTTCTTCCGCGACTATGTGACGACCTATACGGACCTGCCGCACCTCGTGCGCCTCGAGGAGCGCCACGGTCAGCTGTGCGCCGGCAAGTTCCTGACCGGCGCCGACCTCGGCAACGATTCGGAGGACCCGGCGTTCAAGACCGTCGTGTTCGACGTGGTGACCGACGACGTCGCGATCCCCAACGGTTCGATGGGCTTCCGCTATGCGGAGACCGGAGCCGGCAAATGGAACCTGGATCTGGGTGACGTTCGGCCGGCGCTGACAATGGCCGACGTCGACCACGAGGTCGCCGAGATCGCCATGCCGGCGTTCGTCGATCCGCGGGGCGAGGGCTCGGTGGTGACCCGCGGCGTACCCGTCCGGCGGGTCGGTGAGCACCTCGTCACGACCGTCTTCGATCTGATGCTCGCGCAATACGGCGTACGCCGGGACGGGCTCCCGGGCGAATGGCCGACGGGGTACGACGACGCCGACTCGCCCTATACGCCGGCCTGGCAGGAACCGATCACGTCGGTCCCGGCCGAGCAGTGCATCCGGATCGCGCGCGAGTTCGCTGCCAACGCTGAGCAGTCGAAGGGCCGGACGATGATCATCATCGGTGCCGGCATCTGCCACTGGTTCCACGCCGATGTGACCTATCGCTCGATCATGGCGCTGCTCATGCTGACGGGCTGCATCGGCCGCAACGGTGGCGGCTGGGCGCACTACGTGGGTCAGGAGAAATGCCGGCCGATGATCGGCTGGTTCAACCTTGCCAACGCCCTCGACTGGTCACGGCCGCCGCGGACGATGATCGGCACCGGTTATTGGTACATGCACACCGACCAGTGGCGCACCGACGGCTATTCCGCCGACGCGCTGACCTCGCCGCTGTCGACCGGTTCGCTCGACGGAACCCACGCCGCGGACGCCCTGGTGAAGTCCAACCGTCTCGGCTGGATGCCGTTCTATCCCCAGTTCGATCGCAACCCGCTGGATCTCGCCGACGAGGCCAAGGCCGCGGTCGAGGCGGGAGAGGCGGAGTCGGTCGGGGAGTGGATTGCGAACGAACTCAAGGAAGGCCGGCTCCGGTCTGCGATCGAGGACATCGACGCCGAACGCAACTGGCCGCGCAACCTGATCCTGTGGCGCTCGAACCTGTTCGGATCGTCGGCCAAGGGCAACGAATACTTCCTGAAGCACCTGCTCGGCACGCACAACAACGTGATGGAGAACCAGCACGGGGCGGATCTCCGGCCCACGGAGATCGAGTGGCACGACGAGGCGCCGGAGGGCAAGCTCGATCTGCTGGTCTCCGCGGACTTCCGCATGACGTCGACCACGCTCCTGTCGGACATCGTGTTCCCCGCCGCGACGTGGTACGAGAAGTACGACCTCTCCAGCACCGACATGCACCCCTATGTGCACGCGTTCACCCCGGCGATCACCCCGCCCTGGGAGTCGAAGTCGGACTTCGAGATGTTCCGTCTGTTGTCGGAGCGGATCGCCCTGTATGCCAGGACCCACCTGGGCACCCGGTCCGACCTGGTGGCGGTCCCGCTCCAGCACGACACCCCCGGGCAGATCGCCCAGCCCGGCGGTCACGTCTATGACTGGAAGGGCACCCAGCTCCCGGCGAGACCCGGCAGGAACATGCCGAACCTGATGGTCGTGGAACGGGACTACACCGCGATCGCGGACAAGCTCCTCTCGGTCGGCCCGCTGGCCGATCGGCTCGGGTTCACGATCAAGAACATCACCTATGACGTCACCCACCAGGTCAACCAGTTGGGCAGGCTGCACGGCGTGTTCGACCGGGGGACTGCCGCCGGCCGGCCGGTGATCAACACCGACGAACGGTTCGCCGAGGCGATCCTGATGTTCTCCGGCACCACCAACGGGGAGCTCGCCACCCAGGGCTTCCGGACGCTGGAGAGGATGACGGGCCGTCAGCTCGCCGATCTGTCCGAGGGTTCGGAGGAGCGCCGGATCACGTTCGTCGAGACGCAGAACGCGCCGCAACCGGTGATCACCTCGCCGGAGTGGTCGGGGTCGGAGACCGGTGGCCGCAGATATACGGCGTTCACGATCAACACCGAGCGGTTGAAGCCCTGGCACACCCTGTCGGGCCGGATGCACTTCTTCCTGGACCACGACTGGATGATCGACTCCGGTGAGCAGCTGCCGATCTATCGTCCCCCGCTCAACATGACGCGGATGTACGGCGAACCCGAGCTCGGCGACGTCACCGGCGTGACGGGGGGACGCGAGGTCGCCGTCCGTTACCTGACCGTCCACAACAAGTGGTCGATCCACTCCGAATATCAGGACAACCTGTTCATGTTGTCGCTGAGCCGGGGCGGGCCGGCCTGCTGGCTGAGCCCGGCGGACGCCGCCGCCATCGATGTCAAGGACAACGACTGGGTCGAGCTGGTCAACGCCAACGGCGTGTTCGTCGCCCGCGCGATCATCACCCACCGCCTGCCGGACGGGATCGTGTTCGTCCCGCACGCGCAGGAACGAATCGTCGACACCCCGAAGTCGGAGGCCACCGGGCGTCGGGGCGGCATCCACAACTCGGTGACCAGGATCCTGCTGAAACCCACGCACCTGATCGGTGGGTACGCCCACCAGGCGTACGCCTTCAACTATCTCGGCCCGACCGGTGTCCAGCGCGACATCGTGTCGGTGATCCGCAAGCGCTCCCAGGAGGTGCAGTACTGATGCGCATCATGTGTCAGGCCGCGATGGTCATGAACCTCGACAAGTGCATCGGTTGCCACACCTGCTCGGTCACCTGCAAGCAGGCGTGGACCAACCGGGCGGGCACCGAATATGTCTGGTTCAACAACGTCGAGACCCGCCCGGGTCAGGGCTATCCGCGGCGCTATGAGGACCAGGAGAAGTGGAAGGGCGGCTGGACACTCAACCGCCGCGGTCGCCTGCAGCTCAAGTCCGGTGGCCGGTTGTCGAAGCTGTTCGGCATCTTCGCGTCACCGGTCCAGCCGGAGCTGGACGACTACTACCAGCCGTGGACCTATGACTATGCGAACCTCATCGAGGCCCCGCTCGGCGACGACTTCCCGGTCGCCCGCCCGAAGTCGCTGATCACCGGCAAGGACATGAAGATCGAGTGGTCGGCCAACTGGGACGACGACCTCGGCGGCATGCCCCAGCACGGCCAGGAGGACCCGATCGTCGCCAAGCTGCGCGACGAGGCGAACCTCGAGATCAAGTACGCGTACGAGCAGACGTTCATGTTCTATGTGCCGCGCATCTGCGAGCACTGCCTCAACCCGTCGTGCATGGCATCGTGCCCGTCGGGCGCGATCTACAAGCGCTCCGAGGACGGCATCGTGCTCGTCGACCAGGACCGCTGCCGCGGCTGGCGCCAGTGCGTGACCGGCTGCCCCTACAAGAAGATCTATTTCAACCACCGCACCGGCAAGGCCGAGAAGTGCACGTTCTGCTACCCGCGGCTGGAGGTCGGGCTGCCGACCGTCTGCGCGGAGACCTGCGTGGGTCGGCTGCGCTATATCGGCGTGATCCTCTATGACGCCGACGCGGTCACGGCAGCGGCCTCGGTGGAGAACCCGCAGGATCTCTATCGGTCGCAGCTCGACCTGATGCTCGACCCGAACGATCCCGCGGTGATCGCGGAGGCCCGTCGGGCCGGGATCCCGGACGACTGGCTGGAGGCGGCCCGGCGTTCGCCCGTCTATGCGCTGGCCAAGGAATTCAAGATCGCCCTGCCGCTGCATCCGGAATATCGGACGATGCCGATGGTCTGGTACATCCCGCCGCTCTCCCCGGTCGTCGACATGCTGTCCCGGCAGGGGCACGACGCCGAGGATTCGGGCGTGCTCTTCGGCGCGCTCGAAGCACTGCGGATCCCGTCGGAATATCTCGCCGAGCTGTTCACCGCCGGTGATGTGGGGGAGATCGACCGGGTGCTGCGTGTGCTCGCGGCGATGCGTTCCTATATGCGCGGGGTCACCCTCGACACCGGTGCCGATGAGTCGATCGCGGAAGCGGTCGGGATGACCGGTGATGAGATCCGTCGGCTCTACCGGCTGCTGGCGATCGCGAAATACAACGAGCGCTATGTCATCCCCAAGGCGCACTGGGAACAGGCCCATGACCTGGAGGAATTGGGGTGCTCGCTGGACTATGACGGCGGCGCGGGCATGTATGAATCCGGCCCGTTCGGCGAATCCTCCGGCCGGCCGGTCCCGGTCGCGATCGAGAACTTCCTGGCGCTCAAGGAACGCCAGACCACCACGTCCGCAACGGGCGACGAGCAACTGTCCGACCGGGTGAACCTCCTCAACTGGGACGGTCAGGGCTCACCGATCGGCCGGGGTGAGTCATGAGGTGGCCAGGGCGGAAGCGCTCCGTCGATCAGTCCGTGAAGAGCCCGCGCGTCTCGCCGGAGCAGGCGAGGGCCGTGTACGCGGCCGCGGCGCTGGTGCTGGCGTACCCGAATGAGGAGCTCGTCGACCGACTCGACCTGATTGCAGAATCGGTGGCGCGGGCCGGGGTGGGGGAGGCGTTCGCTCCGCTGCTGGCCCACCTGCGCGGAAACCTCACCGACATCCAGTCGGCCCACGCGCAGGAGTTCGACTATTCGCGGCGGCATGCACTCAATCTGACCTTCTGGATCGACGGCGATACCCGTCGGCGGGGGGAGTCGTTGCTGCGCTACAAGCAGGCGTACCGCGACTCCGGTCTCTGGGTCGATCTCGACGGTGAACTGCCCGACTATCTGCCGATGGTCCTGGAATTTGCCGTGCATGACCCCGAGCGAGGGCGAGAGCTGCTCGTCGCCTCGCGCCCGGCACTCGAGCTGTTGCGGTTCGCCCTCCACGACGACGAGCTGCCGCACGAGGGGGTCCTCGCCGCGATCTGCGCGACGCTGCCGGGGGAGTCGCCGACGGATCGGTTGTCGGTCGCCCGCATGTCCGGCTGGCAACCGCCGACCGAGACGGTCGGGATCGGCGGTCCGGTCGACATTGCCCTCGCGCCCTATTCGATGAGTGGTGCCGGATCAGCTGCGGCGCCGTCGTCTGTTCCCCATGGCGTACGCCTGCCCATCCTCAATCAGCAGGAGCTGTGATGACTACCGAATACGGGGCCCTGGACATCATCCTCTGGGGTGTGCTGCCCTATGTGACGATCGCGATGCTCATCGGCGGCACGATCTGGCGCTGGCGCTATGACCAGTTCGGCTGGACGACGCGGTCGTCACAGCTGTACGAGGGGCGATGGCTCCGCATCGCGTCACCGCTGTTCCACTTCGGCGTCCTCGTGGTCGTCGTCGGTCATGCGATGGGCCTGCTGATCCCCAAGCGCTGGACCGATGCCATCGGCATCAGCCAGCACACCTATCACCTGATGGCACTGAGCCTCGGTGCGCTGGCCGGCATCTGCACGCTCATCGGCGTCACCCTGTTGGTCATCCGGCGCCGGACCACGGGGCCGGTGTTCCAGGCGACGACGGCGAACGACAAGTTCATGTACATCTTCCTCGTCGGCGCCATCGTCATGGGGCTGCTGGCCACCTTCTTCGGCACGATCACCCCCGCTGGGGAGGCGGAACACAACTACCGCGAGACCGTGTCGATCTGGTTCCGGTCGCTGTTCGTGCTGCAACCGGCGATCGGGGCCATGGCACAAGCCACGACCCTGTTCAAGATTCACAATCTCGTCGGGATGATCCTGTTCGCGATCTGGCCGTTCACGCGCCTCATCCACGCGTTCAGCGCGCCCTTGGGCTATGTGTTCCGGCCCTATGTCGTCTATCGCTCCGCCGACAAGGGGCGGCCCAGCGGAAGCTCCGGCGGACGTCGGGGCTGGGAACCGATCGGCACGCCCGATCGCGAGCGGAGGCGTACCCGCAGTTGATCGGCACGATCCGATAGCCCACCCCAAAGCATCGAGCAGGATGAGCATGTCCAGCGTCACTGAAGAACCCACTACCACTACTCCAGAAGCCAAGGGCGCTGGCCGCGTGCTCGCGCTGAGCAGCATCGCGTTCACCGTCATGTTCGCGGTCTGGCTGATGTTCGGCATCCTGGGCAAACCGATCCAGGAGGAGTTCGGACTCAGCGACGTCCAGTTGTCCTGGATCTCGGCCGTGGCGATCCTGAACGGATCGATGTGGCGTCTGCCCGCCGGCATGTTGGCCGACCGGATCGGCGGCCGGTTGGTGATGTTGTTCATCCTGGCCGGCTCAGCAGTCGCCTCGCTCGCGGTGTCGTTTGCCCAGAACTATCCGATGCTGCTGGTGCTGGCGTTCCTCGTCGGCTTCGCGGGCAACTCGTTCTCCGTGGGCGTCGCCTGGAACTCGGCGTGGTTCTCCAGCCGAAGGCAGGGTTTGGCGCTCGGCGTCTTCGGTGCGGGCAACGTGGGCGCGTCGGTGACCAAGTTCATCGGACCGCCGGTGATCGCGGCGACGGCCGGCACGATGGTGTTCGGCTTCATCCCCGGCGGGTGGCGGTTCATCCCGGTCATCTACACCGTCCTGTTGCTGGTGTTGTTCGTCGCGATTCTCGTGGGTACGCCGGCCCAGGACCGCAAGGCGGGCGCGAACAAGTCGCTGACGGAGATGCTCGCCCCACTCAAGCAGGTTCGGGTGTGGCGGTTCTCCCTCTATTACGTGGCTGTGTTCGGGGCCTATGTGGCGCTGTCGGCCTGGCTGCCGAAGTACTACATGGACAACTTCGACGTGAGCCTGACCCTCGCCGGTCTGCTCACCGCAACCTTCATCTTCCCGGCGTCGCTGCTGCGCCCGGTGGGGGGCTGGCTGGCGGACCGGTTCGGTGCCCGCCGGGGGATGTACCTCACCTTCGCGGTGATGCTCGCCACCACCGGTGTCCTGATGATGCCCAACGGGCACATCGTCATCAATCACGCGGACGGGCGCGCGACCGAGCACCTCGGCTATGCGATCGGGCTCGTGCCGTTCGTGATTCTCGTCTTCCTGTTGGGCTGTGCGATGGGCATCGGCAAGGCCGCCGTCTACAAGCACATCCCGGAATATTTCCCGGGCCTCGTCGGCCCCGTCGGTGGCCTGGTCGGCATGCTCGGTGGGCTGGGCGGGTTCTTCCTGCCGCCGCTGTTCGCGTACACGAAGGAATGGACCGGCTTCCCGACCAGCACCTTCTTCGTGCTGTTCCTGCTCACCGCCATCTGTGCGATCTGGATGCACCTGACCGTGGTCCGCATGCTCCACACCAGTTCGCCGGAACTGGCTGATCATTTCGAATCGCCCGAGCCTGAGGAGGTCAAGGCATGAGCACCGAAACAACACCCGCTCGGTCGAAGGAATGGTTGACCGACTGGGACGCGAACGATCCGGCCAAGTGGGACAAGTCCCTGGCCAATCGCACTCTCGCCATCACGACGTTCTCGCTCACGCTGTGTTTCGTCGCCTGGTTCCTGCCCTCTGCGATCGCGCCGAAGCTCACCAACCTGGGCTTCGATCTCACCAACAACCAGCTCTATTGGCTGACCTCGATGCCCGGCCTGGCCGGCGGCCTGTTGCGGCTGGTCTGGATGGTGCTCCCGCCGATCATGGGGACGCGCAAGATGGTTGCGGTCACCTCCGGTCTGCTGCTGATCCCGCTCATCGGGTGGGGCGTGGCCGTCCAGAACTCGAACACGCCGTACTGGCAGTTGTTGCTCCTCGCGTTCATGGCCGGCATCGGTGGTGGCGCGTTCTCCGGCTTCATGCCGTCGACGTCCTATTTCTTCCCGAAGTCGAAGTCCGGCACCGCACTGGGCATCCAGGCCGGGGTGGGCAACTTCGGTGTCTCGCTGGTGCAGCTCGCCACACCGTGGCTGATCGGCTTCGGCATGATCGGCTTCCTCGGTTCGTCGCAGTCGATGGTCGGGCTGCCCGGTCAGCCGCCTGAAGAGGTCTGGTATCAGAACGCCGGCTTCTTCTATGTGCCCTTCGCGATCCTGGCCATGATTCTCGCCTGGACGATGCTGAAGTCCGTGCCGATCAAGGCCAACATCAAGCAGCAGTTCGACATCTTCGGCAATGTCGACACCTGGCTGATGACGCTCCTGTACATCATGACGTTCGGCACCTTCTCCGGGCTGTCCGCGCAGTTCGGCCTGCTGATGAAGAACCTCTATGGCGCCGGCAACCCGGAGATCGTCGAGGGTGTCGGTGCCACGGCGACGGTGCTGGTCGCCGGCTATGCCGTCCCCGACCCGGTGAGCTACGTGTTCCTCGGTGCCCTCGTCGGCGCTGGTGCCCGCGTGGTGTTCTCGCCCCTGACCGACCGCATGGGCGGTGCGATCTGGACGCTGATCTCCGGCATCGGGCTGTTGGTGTCGATCATCGTGACGATGTTCTTCCTCCGTCCGGATCCGGCGGCTGGTGCCGAGGCGCTGCAGGGTCAGTTCACCGGCTTCCTCTGGGGCATGCTCGCGATCTTCCTGTTCTCGGGCATCGGCAACGCCTCGACGTTCAAACAGATGCCGATGATCTTCGAACCACGCCAGGCCGGCGGCGTCATCGGCTGGACTGCCGCGATCGCGGCGTTCGGTCCGTTCCTCTTCGGCATCGGCCTCACGCTGATGAGCCCGTGGACGTTCTATCTCATCGGTGCCATCTGGGCGGTCATGTGCATTGCGATCACCTGGATTCGGTACGCCCGCCCGGGGGCGCCGAAGCCGAGCTAAGGATCATGCGCGGCGGCGGTCTGAGTGGCTCAGAGGCCTTATCTCTTCGGCTCAGGCAGCCGCCGTCGCCTTGGTCGGCAACTTGGTGCTGAGGTTGCGGAGGGCCAGGGTCTCGAATCCGGCCAGCGCCTTCTGCGCATGGAGAATGCTTGCTTCCATCTCCGCGTTGGTGCCCGTGACGATGGCAATGGAAATCGGATAGGTGCTCAGGGGGCCCACCACGTCGTCCTCATAGTCGGCATCCTCGAACAAAATCGCGGTCTGCCCGACAACCTGGAAGGCGATTCTTCCGTTGATGTGGTCCGGTGAGCCCAAGGATTCGGCGAGTGCTCGAACAATGTCGCTCGTTGGCGCACCACGCACCAGCAGGTTGTAGTCGTCCATGTCAGGGCCTCCGCTCAATGTCGAAAGAGTTGCCGACAACCCGAACAACGTCGAAATAGTCACCGTACGCCCCCAGAATTCTAGCAATGCCGCGCTCGGCCTCGTCACCGCTCATCCCGCAGACCCGCAGATCGAAGATGATCATGCGCGCTTGTCCGCCGCGACGCTTCGCCTCATTGGCCCGGTTTCGGAGAGTGCTGCTGGTCGCCCCGTGTGCGGGTGTCTTGAACTCGGCAGCGGTACCGTCAACAAGCGCGTCGCCGACGCGCCGCACGGAGGATGGGTCCCGCTTGACCGCGACAACTAGGTGCCCGCGGGCACGGAGGTACTGCGCTAGTCGGAGCTCCTCAATGCTAAAAG
>DUOB01000013.1 GCA_012839035.1 Propionibacterium sp. | reverse complement strand
TGGGAGACGCCAGCGGACATGGAGCATGCCATGTGGTGGAAATTCATGGTGAATGTCGGCATCAACCAGGCGACCGCCGTTCTGGACGCCCCCTATCCTCGATCTTTCATGACGGGCCTGTGTAGGGCTGGTCGGCGCCGGTGGCGTCGAGGTTGTATCTGATTCTTGCAGCTGGGTGTGACAAAGCGCCGCGTGTCGCTCACGGTGGGCGGGGTTTCCAGGCCGAGGGGGTGTTCCAGGATCGAGGCGGATGGTCGGGGCAGCGGGGTCAGGTCGCTGGTGCTGGGAGTCCTTGGAGTCTGGTGATGCCTGTGAGGATGAGCTCGGCCCATGGGGATCGGTCGCTGAGGTGGAGGTGGATGCGTCTGGCTCTTCGGGCGATGGTGGCGGGGATGCTGAACAGCCGGTAGCGGAGGCGTTTCGGTTCCCAACGCCGGGCTTCATGACCGGTCAGCGCCAGCATCCCGGTCCAGGCCTGTAACTCGGAGGCCAGGGCGACGATCTGGCACCAGATGCGGTTCTGGTCGAACCCGTGCAGGGGGAGGTTCGCCAGCCCGGTGGTCTTCGCCTGCCTGATCCGGTCTTCGCAGCGGGCCCGCCGGCGATGCCGGAGCTCGAGCTGTTGGAGGGTGCCGAGGGTGGTGTTGGTCGCGAAGGCGGTGAGCCGGTAGCCGTCGACATCATCGAACCGCAGCTGAGCGCCGGGGTGGGGTCGTTCCCGGCGGACGATCACCCGCATCCCCTTGGGCCAGCCGGACAGGTCGAGTAGTCCGGTGAACTCGGCCAGATCGGCCCCGTCGCGGGCTTCACCATCCGCGTTGAGCGCCGGGAGCCACACCCATTCGGGAATCTCGTGGTAGAGGTCGGGGGTGTCCATGGGGAGGGTGAACCCGACCGAGTACACGACCCTTCGCCCGGTCAGCCACTTGGTGAAGTCTTTCGTGCCGCCGGCGCCGTCCGCGCGGACCAGCACCCGGCGTCCTGGCCGCGGGTTCTGGTCGGGGAGCTGCGCCAACGCGGCCCTGGTCACGGCGATGTGATCCGAAGCCTTGTTGGAGCCCGCGTTCCCCGGCCTCAGATGGACCGCGAGTGCTTCGCCGGTTCCGTCCGTGCCGTGGTCGGCGAACGCCAACAGGGGGTGGAACCCGAACCCGCGTTTGAACGTCGGAGCAGCCTGCTGCTTCTCCGAATGCGCGGTGACCAGCGACGCATCCAAGTCGATAATCAGCGGCTGCTCAGCGGTAGCGCCGTGGTCGGGCGCATGGACACCGGCCAGACCCCAGACGGTGGCTCGGGCCTGCTGCCGCGCCACCGATATCGCCTTGATCGCCTTGTCCGCATCCTCGGCCAGGGCCTTGATCAGCCGCGACACCGTCGGATCCGACGCCACACGGCCGTACACCCCCGGCTCGCCGCGCAGCACGGCGACGTCACTCAACGCATCCCCGCCCAGCACCAGCGACACCGCCAGGTCGAGCAGGATCTTGCCCGGGTCATGGACCGCCAACGGCTTCCGCCACCCCACCAACGCCTCCGACAGGGCCCGATCCAGCCCCGCGGCGCGGATTGTTTCCGTGAGCAGGACCCCGCCGGCCTGGGCCACCGCGGCCACCTTCGCGGTATCAACATGAACCCTGGGATACAAACCGGTACTGTTCACCTCGAAGGTGCCCCCATCTTGGTCGATGTGTTCTCTAGTCAAGTCACATCATCCCAAGTCAGGGGCACTTTCGCTATCTCAACCCGCTACTGTCCACCCACCGGCGTGAAAGCACGAGGCTAGAGTGCTGGAGAAGCGTTTCGGCCTCGGCTACCGGGTTGAACTCGCCGCCGTGATGGTGGATGAACTCACGGAGTTGCTCCACCTCCATGAGGAACGGGATCTCGGCGGATAGGGCCGGCAAGCCGATGA
Organism: Propionibacterium sp.; assembly: GCA_012839035.1. GTDB lineage: Bacteria > Actinomycetota > Actinomycetes > Propionibacteriales > Propionibacteriaceae > Enemella. Next base: position 668 of record DUOB01000013.1, on the reverse strand, counting down.
ACTCGGTGAGGGCAGCCGTCGCGCACGAGACCTCAACCTCGGAGTACGGGCCCGGATAGTCGTGCTCCACGATGTCGGACTGGGGCGGGATCCAATCCTCGTCAGCGTGGCCGTCGCAGGGCAGGACGTATGGATTGGACAGCGTGCCGTTGCCAGCACGGATGCGTAGAAGGGTGCCGTCGTTGCACGCCAGGTCATAGGCCTGCTCGGAGCAGCCATGATGGTGGCCGCGGTTGCCGTGGGCGGCGATGTGATCAAGAGTGGGGGTCGGTGAGGGGTTCATTGGTTCTCCTGCAGAAGTTCGTCTGGTTGTGAAAACAAAAAAGACGAACCGTGCCAAACGTGTGGGCAGCCCTTCTGCTGCTGTCCTGGCGGAGGTTTACCCGGATCATGCCCATGACGGGCATGCCGGAACCAACGCAGGGGGCCAAGAGATGGCTTGACCTCGGCCTGGATCTGAAGCTCGTCGAGCCGCAGGCGCCAGGCCTAACGTTTGGGGTGCCCTTGAGGGGCACCGGTTCGTCACTACTCAAGGTAGTGGATGGCCCTGACAGTTTCCGGCATTTCGGGAATCTTGCCGTCGATGGATGTGGCGTAGGGGGTTCTTGGCGGGTCTCGGTGACATGTCGCAGGGCTGTGTCATACTACGTTGGTAGGTCAAGAGATGC
>DUOB01000012.1 GCA_012839035.1 Propionibacterium sp. | reverse complement strand
GCGAAGACGTCATTGTCACGCCTGCTCGAGCGCGTCGAGGCCGGTGAGCGGATCACGATCGCCCGGGCCGGCAAGCCGGTGGCCGACCTGGTGCCACACGTCCGCGCCGATCTGGTGTTCGGGCTTGCCGGCGATCGACTGAGCTATGACCCCGACGCTTTCGATGAGCCGATGCCTGAGGTTCAGGATCTGTTCGAGGACGCATGACCGCCCTCCTCGACACCCACGTGGTGCTCTGGTTGCTGGAGGATTCTCCTCGTTTGGGTGGGCGGACGCGAGACTGGCTGCAACGCCAGCCTCGCGTCTTCATGTCGTCGGCGAGCCTGTGGGAGATTGCCATCAAGCAGGAACTCGGCAAGATCACCGCGCCTGTCGACCTTCCTGATCTGGTCGAGCGCAGCGGCCTGGAATGGTTGTCGGTCACCCCGATCCACACATGGAACGTTCGGAATGTGTCGGGATTGCCACATCGCGATCCCTTCGACCGGTTGTTGCTGGCCCAAGCACACCAGGAGTCCCTCACGCTGGTCACCGCAGATTCACTGCTTCTGGCAGCAGACGTGGTCCCGCCGGTCAGTCGCTGGGATGCGCGTGAATAAAGCCCAGCGGGCGAGTGTCGCCCCGGCTCGGGAGAAAATTCCCCGCAGTCCCGACCCTCGCGAACGGCCCCTAACTTCCAAGCTATAGCTCACCCGGGGGCTTGCGGCAAGCCTCCCGGCAGGGTTCACAATCGTGGCTTCCCCGATTCAGGAGCACCCCGTGAAGTCTTCCCCGACCACTGTGTTCGACCTTCCCGGCCGCCTCGCCGCCAAGGCGGATCGCGAACTGATCGGCGCCGACCAGCGCCATTTCGCCGTGATCGCCGAGAGCCCCGATCACGCGATCGATGGTCTCCGTACCCCGGACGGTCCGGCCGGATGCGGGATGTCCTCGCGACGATCCAGGCCGACCAGGACGCGATCATCCGTGGCAGTTCCCGCGGGCGCTCGTCGTCGACGGCGGTCCGGGGACAGGAAAGACGGTGGTGGCGCTGCACCGGCAACGAACTCACCCCGAGCACAGGCCTTCACATGTTCGATCAGTTCCCGGGCCGGGGTGGTCTTCAACAAGAACCCGGAGGCCCCGGACCGCAGGGCCCGCACCACGTACTCATCCAGATCGAACATCGTCAGCACCACCACCCGTACGCCGGGGATGCCGCGCAGGATCTCCTCGGTCGCTGCAAGACCGTCGCCGCCGGGCATCTGCACGAGCGTGCCACCGAGCAGGCTCGCCCGCTCACGCAGGCCCGTGAGGCCATAGCCGACGGCATCTTTGGCGGACAGGCCCGGGCCGTCATCGGCCACGGTGACCTGCAGAACCCCATCATCGATCGTCACCGACAGGCTCGCCGTCGCGCCCGGAGCGTGCCGGGCGACGTTGGCGAGGCACTCCTGGACAATTCGGTACGCCGCAGCGCCCGCGTCCCCGGCCACCGCTGGCGGCAGGTCGGTGATGCGGACGGCGATCCCCGACGCCCGCAAGCGCTCCACCAGTGCGGGGATGTCGGCCAGGCCCGGAACGCGATCGGGGTTGGCGGGTGCCATCAGGACAAGATCCCGACGGGCATGATCGACGGCCTCGGTCACCACCTGCAGCGCGG